>JAKSBL010000247.1 GCA_022361115.1 Spirochaetota bacterium
CCATCCATTTCAGGCATTTTTAAATCAATTACTGCTCCGTCAAATTCTTCACGTTCCAGCCATTCTTTTCCCTTCAAACCATTTTCAGCGCACAGTGCTTCAATGCCTTCCAATTTCAAAATCTTAACGAGAGTCTCCCGAATATTTTTCTCATCATCTACCACTAGTATACGCAAAATCAACTCCTGGGAAGAAATTTTTAAATGTTAAGAATGGACTGAGCCCCGTCCGGTTGAGGACTCATCTTGGGTCTTATAACTAGAAATCTCATCTTCAAGCTTCTTAATATTATCTGCATTCTGCTGACTTAAATCTGAAAGCTTTGCAGAAGATTGAGACATTTGATTCAGTCCTTCAGTAATATTCGTTACAGCAAATTTATTCTCACTTGCAAGAGAAAAAGCTTGAAGAACAGACTCTCCAATTTGCTCTGTTTTAGTTTTCATGTCCCCAGTCGAGTTCTTAACCTCGTCCGTCACCATTACTAGTTCACTTAATGATTCTGTGATTTGCTGAGTTCCCTGTGACATTTCCCTCATAGCAGTTGATATTTCGTTAATACTAAAAGAAAGATTTTTAATTCCATCAATTATTTGATTGATAATTGTTCCAGTATTATTTGATAATTTACTAGTTTCATGTATCTTATCGGTCATTTCTGTAATTGAACGAGAAATATCTTTTGCATTGTTTTTGGTAATTTCAGCTAAGTTTCGTACTTCAGTAGCTACTACAGCAAATCCTTTACCTGCCTCACCAGCATGAGCTGCTTCTATGGCAGCATTCATTGCTAAAATATCAGTTTGATCTGCAACTTCATTAATCATGGAGATCATATCAAAAATTACCTGGGTTGAACGGGAAATATCATTAATCGAATCGACAGTTCTTTTCATATCCTGTTCACCTGTCATGGCAAGCTCTACTAACTGATCTACAATTATTTTTTTATCTTCAGTATTCGTACTAATCATATTGATTGAAGCAATCATTTCCTCAACAGCTGTAGAAGATTGTGAAACAGAAAAGGTTTGATTATCAATAGATTGAATCACACTCTCAATAAAGTGATTGACATCTACAACTATTTCTTTAGCTTTTTCCATTTCCTGAATCACATTGGAAATACGACCAAAAACCATACGTATCGTACTGATAACATCTTCAATCACCTTAGAGGTCTGCTTGGAATCAGTAGCTAGAGTTGAACCTATTTCCTGGCTATGAATACTCAGCTCTTTCATACGAGCAACATTTTCGTTTAAAACAGTAATGACTTTATCATAATAAAATGAGAGACGGCCTAGTTCATCATAGTTCAGTATATGAGAAGTTTGAGTAAAATCTTTTTGAGAAACCTTTTTTAAATTATCTTTAAAATTTTGAATAGCTGTTTTAATATGTCTGGAAAATAAAATGGCAATAAACACGGTAATAATTAAATCACAACAAATAAAAACCAGCAATTCACCAATAATCTGTGAAATCAATAATTGTTGATAGTGAAGGAGAAAAAAATAATAAATTAAAACCGAAATAGGATACAAAATCAAAATGATGATCAGAAAAATAATTTTGGTCTGTAAATTTAAACTGATAACATTTCCAGACAAGGAAGTTCTGGTAAAAAAGCCAGTCCTTATTATTTTTACACATACGGATTCAGAAATAAGAAAATTTAATACACTAAGTAATAAAGAAGTACAAACAAAAAGAAAATGGAAAAAAAATATATTAACCAATTGAATTTGATTATCAATACCAAATGGGATGAATAAAACTAATCCAATAATTATCCAGCGAACTATTGTATAGAGGCAATCATAATAACTAAAGTTATATATTGCTTTTTTTCCTTTTGACATGAAAACTTCATCTAATGGATTATTTTGGCTTTTAACAATTGGAAATTCTAAAATCTTTTTAAAAAAATAAGTAACAATCCAGGATACTACAATCACACAACCAAAAAAGATCAGAAAAAAAACAGAATTAGATTGAAAATATTGAGTATGCGAAAAAAGAGAAAAACCTAATACTGGTATAATAATGAGTAAACCTAACAATTCTTGTTGAAAAAAAGTTCTCCAGGATATAATCGATTTATTTTGCATATTTTAACCTTTTACTTATACTCACCAGGGACAATTTGATCTTCAATCTTCAGATATTTCTCAAGCTCCTGCTCAATAAAAAGGGCTTGCTCAGGTGTTTTTAATCCCTTTATAATTTTTTTATCTGAATCATGTTGAGTAATGGCTCTTACTTCATAAAAATAAGAAATCCCATTTTTTCCTCGCCTGGTTATTTGTTTACAATAAATCTGTTTTAATTCAACTGCAGGTATATTGATGTTACCAGGCCAGGGAACTGGTTTATGAGCTACTGCTAAAATTCCATTACTAATAGTAATCTCAGTGATATTTAAAAATCCAGCTACAATATAATAGACTAACCAGATGCCAACTCCAGTATGTAATAAGCCAAATAATGACATAAAATACAATTTAGAAGTTAAAGCAATGGTATGCCAGCCAATCATAAATCCATTCCAAAAAAGGGCAAAAAAAATCATAAAAATAATGACAGGAGAAAACCACTTCCGAGTCAAGGAAAATTGATAACTATTATCTGATATAGTAAATCCTTGAGGCATTGGAATTTTCGTTTTTAGAGCTGGCTTTTTTATTTCTGATTTTTCACTAATATAAAAAACAGAACCACAAGCAGGACAAACTGCTAGATTCTCCGAAGTCCTAACATTATCAATTCCTATAGCGGCTCCACAATTTTTACATTTTAGTTCCTGCATAACAATCCCTTTGTTTTTTAAAATTATAGTCAAGTAAAGTAATTTTGTCAATTTAATGTATGTTGAACTTCTTTTTATATGCTAAAATAGTCATTTTATCATTTATTAATCATTGCAAAATTAACCTCATTATATTAAGGTTAGCAATAGGTTTTTATTAGGAGTGAGGATGGATCATCGTAGTCAATTATTGGCTGAAGAAAAGGTCAGTAAATTACTCTTAAGATTTTCAGTGCCTGCTATCATCGGAATGTTAGTTATGGCCCTCTATAATTTAGTCGATACAATTTTTGTTGGTAAAAGTGTTGGCCAGCTTGGAATTGCCGGTATTGCAATAGTTTTCCCCATTATGATGGTATTAATGGCTTTGGCCCAATCCATAGGTATCGGAGGAGCATCAATTATTTCTCGTGCCTTAGGGGCTAAAGATAACAATCGAGCAGAAAAAACACTAGGTAATGTCTTTTTATATATCATTTTAATGAGCCTGATTGTCACTATTTCCGGATTGTTTTTTATCAATCCAATCTTAAGGTTATTTGGAGCATCTGATACTTTACTCCCCTATTCTCGAGCTTACTTTATTGTTATTTTATCAGGAGCTTTTTTTCAAATCTTTGCCATGGCCAGTAATAATATTGTGCGGGCAGAAGGTAATGCCAAAATTGCCATGTTTTCAATGTTAATTGGTGCTGGTGTTAATATCCTATTAGATCCTTTTTTTATTTTTCACAAGATTAAGATCATGGGTTTTACCATTCCCTGTTTTGGAATGGGTGTAAGAGGTGCTGCCATTGCTACTGTAATCGGTCAAATTGGCTCATCATTGTTATTAGCCAGCTATTTTTTTAACCGACATAGTACTATCGTATTTCATTTCAAACAAATGAAATTAAATATCAAAATTTTAATCGAAACAGTATCAATCGGCTCTGCAGCTTTTTCCAGACAGGTTGCTGGCAGTATTATGATAATCGTGGTAAATAAAAGTTTAATATTTTATGGTGGTGAAACATCTGTAGCTGTATTTGGTATTATTTTTCGTCTTTTAATGTTTACCTTTATGCCTTTATTTGGAATCATTCAGGGATTTCAACCCATTGCAGGATTTGCATACGGAGCAAAACAAATTGACCGTTTAAAACAATCCATTCGCCTGGCAAATATCAGCACCACAATTTTTTCTCTTATGGGGTTTGTTTTATTAGTTTTTTTTCCTCAACAGGTTATGCTCCTTTTTTGTAAGAAAAGTGATACTGCATTAATTACTCAAGGTATCAGTGCTATTCGTCATATTGTCGTAGCAATGCCTCTGGTTGGATTTCAAGTTGTTGGAGCGGCACTTTATCAATCAATTGGCAAAGCCTGGCCTGCTCTTTTTCTTTCTTTATCCAGACAGGTGGTAATTTTAATCCCTTTAATCCTTTTACTACCCCTTTTCTTCCAATTAAAAGGGATCTGGTATGCATTTCCATTAGCTGATATATGTTCCTTTCTCATTACTTTAATTATGTTCATGTTTGAAATGAATCAGTTGAACAAATTACAACTTCAGGAGAACTAAAAGCTTAAATGAATAATTTAAAGGTTCGCAAAGCAACAGTGGAAGATGCAAAACAAATAAAACAGATTTTTCAATCTGTTTACACCGATATTTTTCCGTATACAAAAGAAAAGAACATTATCAGGGATTTAAAGCAGCCACAATTTTATTCCATTATTGCAGAAGTCAGTCAACAGGTTATTGGTTTTGGTCAACTAAGACCTCCTGAATATCCAATTTTTCAAAATGAAAGTCATGCTCTGGAAATCTCCAGATTAGCTGTTTACCGAAATTATCAAAAAAGAAGGATTGGTAAGGCCATTGCTCAGCACCTTTATCATAAATTAGAAAAACTTAAACCGGATATTATTACTATTGATTATCAAACTATTACTAATCATTCACAAAAACTGCTAAGTTTTATAAACTGTAAGCCTACAGCCCTGCTAAAAGGGTTGTTACCAGGATTTATGTCTGGACGAACTCCTATCTCTATCTTATTGGGAGTTCGTTATCAAAATACCAGATCACATAATTTACCTATATATATTCAAAATAAATATCAACACTTTATTCGGGCAATTTGTCAGTTTTGGGACCGCCACCCTTTTTTTGAAAAATCATACAATAGTTCACAGACAAACATTCCACAGGCATTTGAAAATCAAATTAAAGAACATCTGAAAACATGGGAAAAAGAAAATGCAATTGGCAGTTTTCATTATGGTATGATCCCAATCAACGTTAATGATCCAAATGCTATTCATTTAATTGACTTTGCCTCAAAACACGGATTAGAAATTGAAGGATTTATTCCCTTTCTCAAAAATGCTGAAAACCAGTATCAGGATACAGTAATCATGCGCAAAGTACCGGACAAACTTGATTATTCCTTAATTCAAATAACCCCTTCCGACAATCAGCTATTTTTACACTCCTGGTAATTATTTAATGAACCTGATTATTCCAAGACATCAATGGAGGGATCAGAATAATGGCAAAAGGTAAAATTCTTTTCACATATCTTCTCCTTATTTTTTAAAGTTATTCTAATCGAATCAAAGCAAAATATAATTAACTGGAATCAATATCTTTTTCTATAAATTGACTACAGAGGAATAGGAGAACAAAAAATATTTAAAAAGCTACTGTTTTATATAAGAACTGTTTATTGATTAAGGATTTTATCAAAAACTTGTGCCAGGCGAGTTAGTGTATAAGGTTTTTGGACAAATTCTAAGATTCCTAAATTCATTACTTCTTTCACTCTCTCATCTTGCCGAAAACCTGATGACAAAACCACTTTTACATTTGGATCAATTTTTTTCATTTTGATAAAAGCCTCTTTCCCGGTTTTTTTAGGCATAACCATGTCCAATAAAACGGCTCTAATCTGCTTCTTATTTTGTCGAAATATATCTATCCCCTCTTCACCGTCTTTAGCAACTAATACATCATAACCACACTCTTCCAGGATAGATTTTGCAATTCCTCTTAAAATTTCTTCATCATCTATTACTAATATAATCCCTTCACCTCGAGGAATTTCATCTGTACTGGAGATAAGATCTGTTGTTTTTATCACTTCTTGTAGAGGAAAATAAACACAAATCTTTGTTCCTAAGCCAACTTCTGAATAGATAGTGATAAAGCCATGATGTTGCTTAATAATATTATAGACCATAAGCATACCCAAGCCAGTACCTTGTCCTTTGGATTTAGTGGTATAAAAGGGATCAAATATTTTTGCAATTGTATCAGAGTCCATTCCCACACCAGTATCAATGACTTCAATTAACCAGTATTCTTCATAACTGGCTTCAGGGTGCTTTTTTCTAAAATGAATATCATTTAGTATTCTTTCTATTTTAATAGTTAATTGCCCACCTTGTTTTTCTGCTGGTTTGCGCATAATGGTCATTGCATGGGAAGCATTGATAGCAATATTTAGAAAACACTGCTCTATTTGTGTCGCATCTGCTTCAATAATGGCTTTTTTTTCATAAGGAAAAAAAATTATTTCAATAGATTTGTCAAACGTACTTTTCCCAATTTTGATTACATTTTTCAAAGCAAGATTAATATCAACTGAGGACAGACTTAACTCCTGTTTTCTGGACAAAGCAAGCAGCTGTTGAACCATATCTACAGCCCGCTCTGAAGAGATTTTTAAGATATTAATGAAATGATTTAAATCAGCCTGATACTCTTCCGGCAGTAGTTTAAGCTTCACTTCTAATATAGAAAGAGTTCCTGTTATCCCTCCTAATACATTGTTAAAATCATGAGCAATACCACCGGCAAGTGTTCCAATAGATTCCATTTTTTGAGCTTGCAGTAACTGCTGATCTTTTATTTTTGATTCTGTAATATCAGTGATAAATCCAATCCCCCCCTTTATTTTATTGGATTGCTCATAAGCATTATTACTGATAATGGAACTTCCTACTTGCCACATCCACCGTTCTCTGCCATCCTGTGTTCGAATACGATAGGTTATTTCAAAGGCTGTTCTTTCTTTGTAAGCTTTTTTTATTTCCCCAATTACCCAGTTTTTATCATCAGGATGAATAACTGAC
>JAKSBL010000698.1 GCA_022361115.1 Spirochaetota bacterium
AAACACCAAATTGTCTTTAATAATACTAAAAAGTTGATGATCTGCATAAATTTCTGGCAACATCATACTTTTTGAAAAAAATCCAAATAAAGGAAAAAAGAGAAATAAAAAAAGATTATCAGTTAATTCTTTTCTATAAATAACTAAATACAACATTGCTAAAAATAAGACAATTAAATACCCTATCATAAACACAGATAATAATACTAAATCAAATAAATATATTTGCTTTAGTGCACGCTGATTGATATCAGGATTTGACCAATTAGTGGTAACAGGGTGTTTTAATAAATAAAAAACAAAGCTGATAGCTGCAATAATAAAAAAGAAAATTAACATTTCCAGATCCATTTTTTTACCAGCTTTTTGTTTAGTTCCTTTCAACAAGGTGCTCCTTATATAACTCTGTTATTAAGTATAACTCAATTTGCTGATCTTTAAAATTAGAAAATGCGAGATATTTTCCATCATGACTAATATCTAATCCAGTTGGCTGATTACCTCCTTCAATGGTAAAAGCAATTTTTTTTTCTTCCAGATCAATCCCATATATCTTACCATTAATTAAGGAGGGTTTAGTATATCCTTTTGGATGATTTGGCCCCCGACAGGAAACAAATAAATATTTTTCATTCGGAGTTAATTCAATTGTATTGGGATTATAGAATACAGAATAAGTTTTGGCAATGGTAAAATTATCTGTATGAATCTGATATATTTCATTATGAGTCATATTGCTGGCAAACAAATATTGATCATCCTTAGTAATAACCAGATGGCGCATGGCTGCACCTTTTTTATTAACACTTTTTACTAATTTCCAATCCTGGGTTTCATACTTTAAAATTTGTCCTTCTGCAAAAGCCGCAACATAGAGATATTGACCATCATGGGAAAAAACTATGCCTCTTGGAACTTTAATATTTGATAAACTTTTTACTACCTTTCCAGTATTATAATCAATCAAAACAATATCATTACTTAACCAATTAGATACTGCTAATAGTTGCTGATGATTATCCCAGGCAATAACTTTTGACCAGACTCCTCCGGTAGATATCACCCTTTTTAATCTGACCACTTCCTTTTCTTGAGGTTTATAATCATATTCAAAAACTAATCCAGTTGTCATTTGGCTGACAAAAAAACTGTTTTTGTCAGAGACAAAAATCCCCTCAACAAAACCGGTTTCATTTGCATACCCAGTTGGCTTTATTGTCTGTCTCACTTTCCTGCTTCTACAATCAAAAATATCAAACCCTAATCCATCTAATAAGGGTATAAAAAGATAATGGTCATCAGGAGAAAAAACCACCTGTTTGGGTTCTGGGCCACAGTGATAAATTCCTAAAGGAGAAATCGGCAGCTCCTGACTCTGATATCGAAACAAATAATCTGCTGTCTGATCAATAAAAAGGGAAAATTCATAAGGTTGCTGATTTTTACTAATAATTTTAATCCGATGCTTACCATGTTCTAAATTTAATTGGATAAATTTTTTTTTAGCCTCATGAGTATCAACGACAATGGATTCCTGGGGATCAACGGTTTTCATACCTATGGGATACTTCTTTTTTTTTAAATTAACAGCAATATTTTTAACTTGCCAGGGTATAGATTGGCTTACTTTTTGATAGGTTGAAACAAATCCCTCTTTATGTACTTCCAGAAAGATCTGTTTTTGTAAGCTGGAAAAAACCAGATAATTGTCACCATTTGTTTCAATAGGCTGCTGATTTATAAATAATTGAGCATCAGAGGGTTGAATCCTGATGTGATAGCGATAACAACATGAAGCCAACAAAAAGATAAAGGCAAATAAATAAGCGAATCTAAGGATCATAACGATGGACATGATGCTGATCAATATAATACCGGCCATCTATTTCAGTGAGGACAATGGTCTCTGCAACTTTGTAATCGGTTAATGTCCAGGCGTTCACAAAAGTAATAGCTGCTTTTTTTTCATCGATTTTTCTTAAGCCAAATTCTATTTGATCCAACAACCGGATAGAAAACAGATATTGATATTGTCTGAGAATTTGCTCTTTTCCTGTCACTTTCAAAGACTTGTCATAACATAACAGTTTTTTATGTAACCCTTCATCATAAAAAAAATGACTATTATCAGCATAACAAAGCATTATTTTATCAAGATTTTTTTCTTTTATCCCTGTAATTAATCGGTAATAAACAGCAGTCAAATCTTCTTTGTTTGAAACTTCCGGCATTTTTACAGGTTCATCTTGAATATCTTTTTTGGTATT
>JAKSBL010000369.1 GCA_022361115.1 Spirochaetota bacterium
AGTTTATACTTTTTTAAAGCCCGATAGAGCTGACCATAATTGTTATAAGTAGCAGCCAGATTATTTTCCAGCTGGTTTTCTTCGGCTACTTTTACAGCTAATTGATAATATTTTAAGGCACGATCATAGTCGTGCCACTGGCGGTAAGACTCTCCTTGGTTATTATATAAAGTCAGTAAGAGGTCATGGTTGGATGAGTTTTTTAGAAGAGCTATTGCCTGATTAAAATATATTAATGACTGGTTAAAATCTCCATAAAAAGAATATGCCTGCGATAGTGCTGTATAATTGATTGCTATTTCCTGCTGATTGTCAATTTGCTGATTTATTTCCAATGCATTTTTGTAGAGAGTGATGGCCTGGCTATATTGATGCAAATCCAGGTAAACCAAACCCTGATTGTTATAAAAAACCGCTAACTTTTGTAGTTGGTTGTTTTTTTTAGCTAAAGCAATAGCTTTATCAAAATATAGAATGGATTGGTTAAATTCATTTTTTGCATGATAAGCATCAGCTAAATTTGCATTGATGGCTAATAATAAAGCTTCATCTTTGGCTGCTAGTTTTAGTGCTTTTGTGAAATAAGGAAGAGCCTGATCATACTGCCCTAATTGATTGTAGGCAAATCCAATATAATTGTAACTGTCATCAATATACTCAGGATAATTAATGGATTGGGCAAGTTGATTCGCCTTTTCAAAATAATGGATTGCTCTGACAAACTGGGAACGGTCAAAAAGATCATAAGCCTGGTTGTAATAGAAATTTGCTAATTCCCGGGGATTTTCTGTATCTTCTTTTACTTGTTCTGAAAGTGCCAGGTACTGTTGCTGTTCATTATTTTTACCTAGTTGGGCATAGCAGTCAGCTAGTTGAAGGTAATTAGCCTTTAGCAAATTGTTATACCCGTTTTTTTGTGCAAGTTTAATGGAGTTTTGATAATAACGCATTGCCTGGGGATAATTCTTTAGATCCCGATAATTGGCTGCGATTCCACTTAATATGCTGGCTTCTGTTGACTCATCCTTTTCTATTTTTGCTTTGCCTAATGATAATTGAAAATATTTTGTAGAAAGGTCATATTGGGTAGAATAACTATAATATTCTCCCAGTTTATAATAGTAGTTTTTTAAATCTGTATCATTGGTAGCAGTTTTTGTTGCTTTTAATAAATAAGGGATAGCACTCTGATAATCTTTTAAATTAGAATAAATAGTAATCACATTATTTAAAAAAGTAATATGCTGATTCTGAGAAAAAATATTTTCTCCTTCATCCAGGGCTTTTGCATAATACAGAACAGCTTGCGCCTGGTTACTGCTGTAAAAATAACAGCCTCCAATATTGTTTAACTGTTCCACATATTTTGCCCTGTCCTTAACTCTGTGATAGAGATCAGCAGATACTTGATAAGCCTCAATAGCCTTTGGGTATTTTTTTAACTGATAAAGATAACCTCCTGCATAAGAATAATAAACAGCTGCATCTTTTTGATTTTTGAGTTGAATCAAAATTTCTCCTGCCTCAAGATAAATCTCAACTATTCTGGGTATATTATTTTGTTGAATATAGAGAGAAGCCAGAGAATGGATGACCTGAACAACATTTTCCATTAACTGGTTTTGTTTAAATATCTTATAAGATTTTAGATAGTTTTTTTCTGCTAAATCATAGTTGGTTAAGTAATAATGGGCAGCCCCAATCCAGAGGTAAATCATTCCTTTTTTTGTTCCCTCCGAATTTTTGTCTTCTTCCTGGGCATTGGCTAGTGCTTGAGTAAAATAATCAATCGCTTGCTGGTAATTTTGCAAGTTATAGGCCGCAACTCCTTTGTCGTAATTACTTTCTCCTGAGTAAAGGAGAGAGAAATTGGTTATGAGTAATAGCATAAGGAAGATTTTTTTCATAGCAAACCGCCTGACACAATAATGTTTTTAAAATAGATAAGGAATGATAACTTTGTATCATTATACCCCAAAAATGATTGATAACTAAATATTTTCTTGGGAAACCTGGAGATTTTTCATTTACTGGTAATCTGCTTTAAGCTTATTGTCTCAGTATCATAACTTGGGACGAAAAAAGGAATCATAAAAGGGTTGGAATAAAATCTTGCCCTTTATTATTGACTGGATTTAACAATTTTTCTATCATAGAATAAAGTTTTTCAATTTGGAGTTAAATAATGGCAGACCAAGAAGAGTGGATCTCAAAAAAAGAGTATTTGCAAGATATTTTTGAAGTCCGGTTAGTTGCCTTTCGAGACCGGGTGAATGATTTAAATGCATTAAAAGAGGAGTTTGGAGAAAAAGTAGTTGACATTGTATTGCAGTCCAGAGCAAAAAGAATGCAAAAAACCTGGCAAAGTATTGCCGCTGAAGAGGGCAGAAATGATATTGAAGGATTAAAACAAACTCTTTGGACTTGGGTAAAAGAGGCTGGGTTTGAGTATCATTATGAAGAAAAGGAAGAGGGTACTCAGTTTACCGTTACCTATTGTCCTTTAGCAGAAATGGCAAAAAAAATAGATGCTGCGGACTGGGGCTATCATTGTTATTGTGCAGATGATGAACATATTGTTGCAGGCTTTAATCCGGAAATGAGCTTTAAACGCACCAAGACCCTTATGGAAGGGCATGATTGTTGTGACCACTTTTACAGCATCAAAAAAAAATAATCTGGCTTGTGAGAGAGTTCATAAAAGGTTGCATTAAGCAGTTATCCCGCATTACAGAAAAGCGGTTTGTTATAATGGTTTATCGTCAGTAACTAATAAAGCTGGATGGGATTGATAAATTGAGTTAAATCGTTTAAAACTGATAATATTTATGTTCTTTTTTTCGTTTCATATTGAATCATCCATATTATCTAAGTTTTACTGTTGCTGAATATTTTCCTAATATTAATACTTAATTGCAAATTAAATCAATAAGATGGTAAAAATTAGGAAACTATGATATAGAATATAGTTAATTATGAATTCATCTACTAATGGTTACATGCAATGATTGAACTCAGATTTAGGTTTAAGATGAATAGTTTAATAAGAAAAATTATAAATATATGTTCTTTTATTTATGTGATTTTAATTCCCACTTATATTATTTTATATTTATTGATTATTAAAACAAATATATTTAATGGTAATTTATATTTTACTGATTCATTATTACCTTTTGTTGAAACAAAAGGATCTTTTGATAATTTAATAGTGAAACTAGTTATAAATTTTCCATTCAGATTTACTAATTTAATTGTTATAGGTATATTTTGTTTTTTTGATTTTAATATTTTAAAGTTTTTAGTTGGTTTCTTGTTGATTATATTATGGTTAATACTTTATGTGCCAATTATTAATATATTGTTTTTAGGATTTAAATATTTTAAAAATAAATGATGTATTTGACAACCGCTCAATCACCGCGTGTAACTTGGCATAAATACCATTTGTAGAAAAAATCAAAAAAACTAGTATCAATGGGTGCTGATATTTATGCTAAATCCAATGATGGCAGAAACCTTTTAATGAAGTCCATTTCAAGAGCCAAAAAGGATGTCATTGATTTTCTTCTCACAGAAGGTATTGATATAAACGAAAAGGATAATGAAGAGAGCACTCTGCTTTTCCATGCTTGCACTATCAAACTCAGATATAAAAATCATCAAATACCTTTTATCAAAAGGCGCTGACATAAAAATCAAAAATAAGCATGGAGTCACACCATTGCTTGTGGCAGCTAGAGCAAGAAATGTTGAATTAATAAAATTATTAATAGATAAAGGAGCAGACATACATGAAAAAGACAATTATGGGAGAAATGCCCTGCATTCCATGTGGCTCGCAGCTAAAGATTATTCAGATTCAATGAAGTTTCTCATAAAATCCGGAATGGATATCAATGATCAGGATAATGAAGGCATAACAATTCTAATGGAGATTGCAAACTCATATGATTCTGAAAAACAGCTGGAATACCTCATTGATAAAGGTGCAAAACTTGATATGACAGATAAAAATGGGAAAACAGCACTTATGTATGCAGCTTTTGGCGGAAAGCTCAAAAATGTAAAAATTCTTTTAAAACAGGGGGCTGATATTAACGCCCGTGACGATGAAGGTAAAAATCCCTTTCTTCACTCTTTGACTAAAAATGAATTTAACGTAACCGGTTTTTTAATCTCACAAAATCCGGAACTAACCATAGAAGATATCAACTTTAGAGGTACACGATGGAATGATAAACATAATAAGGATATCACCCCGCTGATGAAGGCTGCCGGGGAGGCAATCTTGAGCTTGTGACAAACCTGGTTCGATTGGGGGCTGACCATACACTTTTTGATTCGTCCGGCAGCACTGCCCTGGACTGGGCAACCCGGAATAAAAAGAAAAAAGTCATAGATTATCTGCAGTCTCTTGAATCAGGCAGTTCTGGGGACCAATCAATAACAACCAATAAAAAAACGGAAATGGATAAAAACCTCAAACTGGCAATCATTGGGGAATTGATTGAAAATGGAAAACTTGTATTTGACATTGAGGAATTTACAGCTGATGATGAAAATTATGATGAATATGAACCTTATGCACCTGTAGAAAAATATTTTCATGAACTCGATTTAAAAAAATATGATCTTGATTCAGTCGATTATCTTGGAATTGCGCCTTATGGAGAAGGTATAAATGCAGTATGGAATCAGTATGACGGTGAGGATGATTACTTCGATGTGGATTCACTGGATGGCATTGAAATCTGTAAAAATATTAAAGAAGTAACCTTTGAATGTTTTAAAGGAAATGACCTTGCTCCGTTGGGAAAGTTAAAAAAACTGGAAAGGATAACCATATCTTCCGGTGAGATAATTGTAAAGAGTTATAAACCATTGCTAGAATTATTAAATCTGAAAGAAATCGTTTTTAATCAGGTCGAGTGCAATAATGAAAAAGAGACACAGGAAGTCATTAAAATACTTAAAAATCGCGGAGTAAAAATGAAGATCCAGTAACCGATAAGGAACTGGAGTGTTCATATTAAAAACAAACAGGATAACGGTATATTTATTCTGATAAAAAAGGAACTTGAACGATGAAGAAATTATTATTGTATTTACTGCTGGTTTTACAAACTGTCCTGCTTTATAGCGGAGGTGTTTACATTGTTAAAGGGCAGGTCAAAATGAACAAGGGAAAACCTGTTATAACTATAAACAGCACAGAATATACAATTATCTCAATTGGAAATTATACGGCAGAAAAAATGGCAGTCCTGGACAACAAATATCTGTCCGGCTCAGTCAACAGGATGGATGATCAGAACAGGACAATCAGCTTTTACAAGGCCAATATCTGGGAACTGGCAGCTGAAAATCCCGGGCTCAAAGATTTTGATTATTATTGTACTGGTGCTGATAAACTTTATCTGATAAATGAAAATATGGAATACAGGATTATTACATTTCCGGATGATATTATTTCAATTGGAAGTTCTGCAGTTGACAGAAAAAAAAATATTCTTCATATCAGCATTGCCTATCAGCCGGATTTTGCAATTCTTAAAGATAGTATTTATGCCGGATATAAACCAGCTAACAGGATAATATCGTTCAGATTATCCGATCTGAAATACAGTTTTTTTACGACAACTCCGCCGCAATATCCTGAATCGCTTCTTAATGCCAGGAAGGCTGACTGGGGGACTGAGTTAACATTCTATAAAAATATGACCACAGTTTTTTCAATGTTTAAGGATGAACTTGTATACGGCAGAAACGGCAAACTTTTTATAGGAAAATCAGATGTAAACAGCAGGATTCTCCTGGAAAATAAACCCGATTATATTGAAGTTGCCGGATCTTATCTATATGCCCAATACCCTGGTGTGGACAGTTTTGACGGCCGGTTGTATCAATTTAAAAACAATCAACTCATCAAACTGCCTGATGACAGGCTCCAGATAGGCGGA
This sequence comes from Spirochaetota bacterium, assembly GCA_022361115.1. Taxonomy (GTDB): domain Bacteria; phylum Spirochaetota; class GWE2-31-10; order GWE2-31-10; family GWE2-31-10; genus JAKSBL01. Next base: position 5,964 of record JAKSBL010000369.1, read on the forward strand.
CATTTTATGCAGTCAACACAGGTGCTGGGTTTTTTAAATGACAATTGCCTGATAGTCCAGCATTATTCTGAAGACAAAGAATTTGATACTTTTTCAGCTTATAGTTTAAAAGAAAACATTTTACTGCCGTTGAAATTTGTCTGGCACAGAAACTCAAATCAAAGCTACCGAGTAATAAACGGCAGTCTTTATGCAGCAGTTATGGAAAAAAACCGGCCTGTCATATACAGCCTGAATTTAAATGGTGACAGGCAGTTATACTGCCGGTTGCCTGCAAAAATGAATTTGCCGAACAACTTCAACATTATCAATGGTAAAGTTTTTTATATTTTAGATCATATCCTCTCCTGCTACGACCCGCTGACCGGGAGGGATTATCTGCTGGTAGACGGTTCGTATCATGATTCTGTCAGTTTGGCTCAAAATCTATCTGCGGCCAATAAATTGGCCCGGTCCAGGGTAAAAATTACTAATCTGCGGTTCAGGAGTGGCCCGGATTTAAACAGCAGCATAATCCGCAATTTTAACTTGCATGAACAATTGGTGATTAGCGAATGGGGAAAAATTGAAAAAATTGGTGATGCTGTGGGCCAGTGGGTCAGGGTTACAACTAAATCAGGAGAAAGCGGATGGACCTTTGATGCTTATCTTGAAAATTTTTAAGGAAACATATGTCTAATATTAAGAAAATAAAACTCAACTTAAAAGCAGATTATAATCAGGCCGGTATGATAATCTCTATCGTCAGTGTGTCCTTAGCTTTCATTATATTTGCCCTGGGATCCTATCTTGAGGTTCCGCAGGTTTTATTATTCTAATACTCCCGGGATTTGCATTTCCGTCAGGATCAGTCCTTTTGCTCTAGGGCCCAAGGACAGTTTTTGATCCCGGGAAAAGCCTGATTAATCAGGCAAAAAGCTGAATCATTGGCCAGGCTCATAAAAACAGCAGTAATTGAATTAAGCAATGAAATCCCCGCTACCCGGGAAGCAAATGAACTTGATCATTCTTTAAAAGAACGAATCAGGAGAAATAAAATAGTTCCCCGGGAACCGAGACCGGTTCCGGACGGTATCAATATAAGTAATGACAGTAGTAATCAATCTGTGTCCTGGCAAAATAATTCACCGGAATTGAAGATTAGCGGTTTAATATTGATGATAATTTTTGGATTGGCCCTGTCTGCTGCATTTTTTGTTGCAAACGGATATATATTAATTATTTTAAAGTACTTGCTAAAGGGTATGCCCTTGATCACAGGTTTGTTTACTTGAACGGAATCATCATGGACAAAGCCGAGCCGTCTACATTCCGGCTTATTGAAATCCCGGAAAAATATCTGTCAGTCAGACAGGACCTGATGTTGTCTACAGATAAAAAGTATGTTTTTCATTATTATAAACGTCTGGGAACAAAGCCGGATAAGTTCAATCTGGAAAAATTTATCATAAAACTGGATAAAAAGAATGAAAAAATGCGTTCCCGGATGAATGAGCTAAATAAAAAAGGGAAAATAACTTATTGAAACAAGATACAAGTTATTTCCTCATTTTCCTTGCTGCCATTTAGAAGCAATGGTTCGAAACCTAATATTAATTTGATTTAAAGAAAAATTAAATATTGAAATGCATGAAATAATAATAGAACAACAAACTATAAATATATACATAGGATTTAAATATTGATAATAAATCATTAAGGAAACTGAAGACAGAAGGGCTAATATCTGAGAAACTATAACCAGATTTTTTTTCTTTTTGATAATTCCAGTACCTGTTAAAAAATAAAGTACCGAGATCATAAAATTGTAAGCAATATCTCTATAATATAGTTCTGCAAGTTTATTTTCCAGTAAGCTTGCTGATTTCATTCTGGACGGAACATTTATATCTGCAATCCCTTTAAGTAAGGTAATATGAAATAGTCTAAAAAAAATGAAAGAGACTATGAAGCAATTCACAATAAATAAAATCCTTAACAAATTATTTTCCGTTTTATTTAAGTATACTGCCCTGTAATTAATAAAAAATATCATTATTATTATGATTGAGATTGCTGATATTATAATATAAAAAAACATTTCGCTATTATGAGATTTTAAAGTGAATAATCCATTATAATACTTAGGGCCATAATAAAAAATATAATGAAAGGAAAAAAAAGGAATAAAAAATAGAGCTGCCTGTAATTTTATTAATAAATAACGAATTGAGCAGTAAAAACAATAAATTAACACAAATATTAAAAGAATATTGCTAATCATTTCATTAACAAAAAAGAGCAGGATAATCCTGCTATCAAAATGTGCTATAATAAATCTTAAATCCCTTATAAGGTATATTAATAAATATCCAGCCATTATCAGAAAAGTTCCGCTAAGTATTTTTATGTATGTTGAATACCTTTTGTCTAAAGTTGAAATTGCCATACTATTTACATCCTAATCTTTTTATTACAGAAACGCAATTTAAATGCTAAATATGATAACTTGGGTGTTAATTAAATATACTGCCGGGCAAATAAGAACTAAGGCTTTCTGAGTATAACAATTTACCCTGGCGGTTTTTGTTAATTTAATATAGTATGAAAACTGTAATATTTTCCCAAACTTGTATCATTATAATGATTGACTTTGATAAAATAAGTCCCGTCAGATGAAAAAGTGTAATCAATTTTTGAGAATATTCCGGCAAAATCATCATTTTCTGCCAGCAAAGTAGTGCCGTCAGGGCCGTATAAATAGATCACAGTATCTGCCGGTGAAGTGTATCCGCCGGCACTGTCAGTTCTGAAAGTATAATTCTGACCTGATTGGGCCGCTATTGAGAACCAGTCATGATCACCAGCTTCATGAATACTGTGGACTGCGTCATATCCGTTAAAAACAGGAGTGGCATTTGAATAGTCATTGTCCGGTTCGTTATGATCACCGTTTGTCTGCGCTGCTGAAATAGTATAACTTCCTTGATTGACAGCCGTAACCTTCAAAAAATAGGTACCACTGCTTGTGAAAGTATAATTAATCAGAGGATGATTACCCTGGTAATCATCATTAAAGACAAGCTGGGTACTTCCGTTTGTACTGTATAAATATAATGCTGCATTTACAGTAGCTTTTCCGCTGACATCACTGGTTGTAAAATGATAAGTCTGGCCTGCCAGTACAGAAATTTGATACCAGTCAGTATCAGAGGTAAGATGAATATCATGCTCCTGGTCCTCTCCCGGGGTAAAAAGGGTTGAATTCAGATAATCATTGTCCGGTTCATACATATCACCTGCTTTCGGTTCATTATTTCCTGTATCCCCGGTCTCTTGGGCCGGCTGTTCAGTATTTTCCGGATCGATAGAACAGGATAATAATATAATTGCTGCAAAAAAGAGTATTAACAGTTTAACAATTTTGATTCTAAATTTTATGATTCTCATACAAAATCCTTGGAATAATTTACAGAAACATTGCAATTTTTGTGCCATAATTAAACATTTTTTCATGAAATGAAGATACAATCTTGCTTGTAAGATTGCTGTGCAATGTTATTGATTGATAAGATCAGCTAATATCATCTCCTGCTTTTCAATCACTCTTCACATATTCGCAAAAATGCGAAAAAAATGCGCATTTTTGCGAAAACAGTTGTCTTTATCCAACTTTGAACCACTCACTTATAATTATGGTCTGGCACACTAATTGCTTTTTCTCATAAACATAATTCAATTAACAGGAGATTATAATGACAAAAATATATCAAGGCCTTGCTTACCGCTAGTCTAAAAATCACAGAGCATTTGTTTCAAAAATTTATGAAAAAACAGATAACAAAACAGGCTTAAGGAGCATGTATGGACAGTCATAAAGATTATAACGATCTGATTTCAATCGGCCGGTCAATTATCAATAAAAATTACAGCCAGGCTAGGGCAGGCCTGGCCGAATTATTAATGCCGGAAATAACTTTGGATAACAGTAACAAAGTCCTGTTAAAAGGCATCATAGCAGAATCCCTGATGATGCGGGTTTCGGATACACTGGAAGTAAGAAAGAAGATCTATCTGGAGGATTTTGATGTCTCACAGATCGATATGTTTTCTGTTATGGGGCAGGCTTATCCCCAGATTTTTGCCAGTCATGATATTGCCAACCAGTTTTTAAAATCGGCAATTGAAAACAGGGAGGAAATTACAATCCTGGATATCGGGATCGGCCAGTGTCTCCAGTTGAAAAAGTTATTGAAAGAGATAAACAGCACTGAAAATTTGCTGCGTATCAATATAATCGGCCTCGATCCAGATCAAAAAAACCTGGAAACAGCAGCCGATGCCCTTAACTCTATCCAGGCTGAGCTAAAATTTGACCTGAACTATTTCCCGGTTTTAAATTTTCTGGAAAAATTAAAAGCAAAAGATTACCAGTTGATTAAAAACCTTGCAGGAGAAAACCTGATGATCAATGCCAGCTATGCCCTGCATCATATTTCCAATCCTCGTAAAGACAGGGAGATCAGGACTGAAGTACTAGCCAGGCTGGCAGCTCTCAATCCGCTTATTTTTACCCTGATTGAACCGCATTCAAACCATCATACTGATAACCTGGTTACCAGGATCCGCGATTGTACATCACATTTTGATACTGTTTTTAATCTGATTGACAAATCTGCCGTTGATGATCGTATTAAACTGCATATCAAGGAAAACTTTTTTGGCAGAGAAATTAGGGATATTTTTGGGGTAAATGATCAAATCAGAACCGAGCGTCATGAGCTGACAGAAAACTGGATCATAAGACTGGTTGAGGCAGGCTTTCGCCCCCTGCCTTATCGTGAGCTGGATATTGACCTGCCCTCATATTGTGATTATGTTGTCTCAGACGGTCTCGTCCATTTAGGTTACCAGCATAAAGAACTGATCACTGTGTTTGCTTATAAATAATCAGTAAAATTAAGGATAATAAAGATAAGAACCACTAATACAAAAAAAGATGGTAGTATTACAATCTCTAGTAGTAAAACTAAAACAATCTCTGTCTTCCCGGATCCGCAAAATTATATAAGATCATCTGAATATGTTAATCTAGAGACCGAAAAAAAATTGATAATATTAAAAAAAGGAATTTATGATTTTATTGAAAATAATGAAATAAAAATTAAAACAGGTAAAAATTATTTGATTTATATTATGCGCCAAAAAGTATTATATTTTTGATCTCAGATATCCCGGGCAAATCCTGTGATTTACAATAATACAAATGGCTGAACATCATAGTAATTGCTATCAATAACTTCCTGAATATGTTTGTTTTTATATTATGGTATATATTTTGCAATTATATTGATAACTTTAATTTAAAAGAGGAATAACAATGAAACAAAAATTTAAAAAGGCAGCTGTAAGCAAAACAATTTCAATCGAAATTCCTGAAAAATGGGAAACTGAAAATGACGGCAAATTCAGGGCAAGTGCTGAGGATTATTCAATTTGCTTATCACTGGCTTTGTTTAAAAGTAATAATAAAATTGATAATCTGCAAAATGAAATCAAAGAAATTGGTATGGACCATCTTTCTACATTTTCTGATGATACTGGTACTGATAAAATATCCGGACCAGAAATTACCGGTAATAATGTAATAGCAATATTTGATGACCTTATCGGTAATACCCAGTATGTTATATATGGAGGTATAATTTGTGATGAGGAGTCTTATATGTCAGTACTAACAATAACAGCAAACGGAGATGTTACAGAAGAGACAAAAGAACTGGCATTATATATCGCTAAAAGTATTTATGGTAATAAGCCTGTTGAATAAAATAATTAAAATTGATCATCTAGGTATCAGGATTAAGCATCATATTAAAAGTTTTTTGAGCCAATAGAAGCATGGTGTTCTATATGACAATATTAGAAATTTATTAAATTAGGCCCATCCGGATAATCCTTATAAAAAAAATGCTTACTTTTCTTCGTTTTCTGAAATCTCAGGGATTTATTCATGAGATACAGGATGTAATAGCAGATTTGTCGTAACCGTCTAACCAACTACACCTAGAAATTGTCAACTA
>JAKSBL010000706.1 GCA_022361115.1 Spirochaetota bacterium
ACATAAAATAATGAATGCAATTAAAGCTGGAGCAACTGGGTACATTTTAAAAAATGAGAATCCTCAATCTTTAATTGAACAAATTAAATGCCTGTATCAGGGAGGCTCCCCCCTAAGTCCCAATATTGCCAGAAAACTTATAACTGAAGTTCATAAATTAAATGAAAAAGAAACCAGCCATAATTATAATCTTACACCCAGGGAAAAGGAAATTCTTCAAGGCATCAGGACAGGGTTAACCTATAAAGAAATTGCAGAACAATATTTTATTGCCCCATCAACAGTAAAAAAACATATTGCTCATATTTATCAGAAATTAGGTGTAAGCAGTAAAGTCGAATTTATGACCAAGGTTATGACTGAAAAAATTTTTTAACCTATTTTTTGTATTGTAAAACAGCCAAACTGTAAGCTCTTTTGGATGTTGCGTCATAATAACGATTGATGATATAAATACCTGGTAAACGAGCTACTGAAGATTGTTGATTAAAAAAAGATAATAATTCAAAATTATCCTCAAAATAATCCGTTAGTTCCCCTTTGGTATTTGTATAAATACTTTTTAAAATTTCTTTTCTAGCGGAAATATCAGCATACTGGATTAACTTTGAAGTCTCTGAAATATCACTATAAACACCAACTCCAAAAATATATCCTTCCTTTTTCGGAGGAGATAAAACCCACAATGGAATATTTCTATGATTAATTTTCTGATCAATAGTAAATGAATAATTTGGTAATGGAATGTCATGAAATTGTTGCCAGATTGGCAGTATTTTGTCTTTAGCAACTTTTATTGTGATAATATCCCCCTGAGAGGTTTCCTTGATCTTGCCATGTAGTTCCACGATTTCAATTAATTGATCAGCTAAATTTGCATCACTAAATATTTGAATTTTTTGATCAGATAGAATGAATGAACCGTAAGTTTGATCATAACTGCCATAACCCAGTTTTAAATCAATAAAATGAATCAGTTCAGTTATTACATTAAACAAGTAATTTTCTTCCTTTGCTTCCAAATAAAAAGGATTAATATAAGAGAAATACAAATATCCTTTTTCAACCGGGGTTTGACTAAATTCTAATACATCATTACATTCTTGCAGCTGCTGCTTCTGATTACTTAGTTGATTATTTGTCAATTCAGTATCTATTTTATTACCATTAGAACCGGTTTCTGTACTTTCATTTGTAACACAACTCACCAAGCAACAAAAACAAATAATGAATAAAGAAGTTATAAAATTGTATTTCATCTCATTGATCACACAGTATTATTTAAATTCATGATCATGAACCATGCCCGGCAATATATCATGAATTCTATTATAACCTATAACATATCTTTCAGACAAAAAAAATGTGCTGAATAATATTTATTCAACACATTTTATAATTTAACTCATTATTTATTCATCAGGCTCAGTAGGATCTCCTTCTTCTGCTCTTAAATCAGTATCATCTCCATTAAGCCTCTTTAGTTCTTCTTTGAGCTCTTCAAAAGCAATATTGGCTCTTAGTCTGGCATAGGCTTGAGCTTTATCTTTCATGATCTGATCAATTCTAGAGCCCATATCAGCTAATGATACTTCAACTAAAACAAAAACTTCAATATAACCTTCTTCTGTTTCATAAAATTCCCGTTCTTTTGTTCTTACACCAGATAAAAAGTTTTCACTAACTGATTTCGATACACTATTTGAGAATTCAATTGCTTCAGATTGCTCGGCAGTTCCGGATTCTTCTAAAAAGTCTTTCACCATATTGGCTACTTTAACTTCTATTTGTCGAGACAAGCGTACTTGTGCTCTGATTTCTGCACTTTCCATAGCTAACTGCATACTTTTCTTTTTTGCATAACCGACTGCATAAAGAGCATCTTCTGCATGAGGAGGAGCAACAAACCAATAAGGAAGATCTAGTTTTTTTCGATCTGAACTACTGGTTTCTTCTTTGTTTTCATCATCTTCTTTAACATCATCACTACTGCCACAACCTGTAAAGGTAAGTAAACCTGCAATTAGTAATAAAAATAAAATATTTTTCATTACCTTCATTTCATTCTCCTTGCTTCATGATATAAAATATCAATTATAATGATTAAGTACTTTAATCTTATAATTGATTAATGACTAATATCAGCTTAATTTCGATTTATTTATAAATTAATATTATCACAATATTTAATATTTCCAGAAATATCTGTTTTATTCCATAAATAAATCTAAAAAAATTAAGTTTATTTTATTCGGTTCATTCGTCGAACTAACTGGTCTTTAAAACGTGGATATTTACTCCCTAACTGTAGGTACACTTTTCTTAAGGTATCTTTTAAATAACTAGAGTCAATTTTATACCTGCGTAGTAATTCTACTGATACATCATCAGCTTCAAATTCCTGTTTATCATCTCTTACCAGAACACAAGCATTTCTAGCTTCAGCTACTACATCTTCCAGTTCCGCTGATAATCGCAAGGTATTTTCATCTAGCATACTATCCAATTCGTCAAATGCTTGTTCAGCAGAGTATTTGGCTTGCTCATAAGCCAAATCTTGCACACCATGACGTAACGCAATATGGCCAATTTCATGACCAATTATAGCGACAATCTCCCGGTAATCGGATAATAATTCCATCATAGTATTACTAATAAAAATATAACCGCCTGGGCCAGAAAAAGCAACAGGTTCTGAATCTTTGATAATCCAGACATGATAGATTACATCATAATCATAAGTATGACGATTGAGAATATTAGCAATCACATTAACCTTCCTGGTCATTGCTTTGTCAAAAACAACTCCCTGTTCCAAAACACTTAATGAAATGGTTAATCCAATAGCACTCATACGGTCATTGATAAATGCATCTTTCACTCCAATGAGTTCCCCTTCTACTGGAAAAAAAGCTAATTTAGCTTCCCTTCTCACTTTATTATAATCTTTAGATCTAAACTCAGTTAATTCTAATAGATCATCAATATTGATGGCTCTTTTACCATGTTTTCGGGAGTAATCCAAAGCAAAACCTTTGATAGCAGCTGTATAAGACGCTGGGGCAATTTGGTTTCCCATATCAATACTAAAATTATTATCCAAAGCTGCAAACATATCATCATTGCTGATATTTTTTAAAGCCAGCTTTGAAATATAGCCTTTCTGGTTTTCAAACTTTACTGTTATCCAGCCTGTATCTTGAGAAGAAATTCCCAGATTTTGTACTCTGGTACCCACTTTAAGAATGAGTAAATTGTCATAAAAATTACCAGGCCCTTCTTTTAGCATGGTCTTATCCCTGGCAATTTTTACTTCCTCAGCAAAAAAAAGGCAGCACACAAACAGGAATAAAAGAATGGATAGAATATATTTTTTGAAACTCTTCATAAATAGCTCCTATTTTTCTGTTAATTTTATGGGAGATCCAAATGGACTGCTTTTGTCCAAATAGCTTCGCAAATAAAAATTAATTGGTCCAAAATTTAACTTATTTGTTTTGAAGTAATTTAATATTTCCTTAAATTTTACTTCATCTTTTCCTTCATAGGCAGTAATCAGTTCAGTAAATTTTTCCATTTTTATTTGTTCTTCCATACTATAATAATATACACCAATTGGAATATCTTTTCCTTTTACAGAAAACTTTCCTAGATAATTTAATGGATACTGCTCTTGCAATAATTTCTTAGTATTATCACCAATTAATATTTTTGTATTAAAAAATTTATTAGCTCCTTCTAAACGGCTTGCTAAATTTACTGTGTCTCCGATTGCAGTATATTCCAGTTTCTTTGTACTTCCCATACTCCCCCAAATGAGTGGTCCGGAATTCACACCAATTCTCACGTTAAGATGGTACTTTGGTGCTAGTTCATTATTAATTTCAATACATTCTAAAGCACTTCTGACTGCACAGTCAGCATGATCCCCAATATCCACAGTAGCTCCAAAAAGAGCCATTAGGCCATCACCTAAGAATTTATTGATATATCCATTATGGTTCATTATTGCATCAGAAAAACGGTGTAAATAGATATTTAACACCTCAACAACCTGCTCAGGTGTATTTCTTTCAGAAA
>JAKSBL010000650.1 GCA_022361115.1 Spirochaetota bacterium
ATGTTGTCAATAAACACTGTCCTTCCGGGGTCTGTACAAAACTTATCACCTATGAAGTTATTGAAGAAAAATGTATCGGTTGTACAGCTTGTGCCAGAGTTTGTCCGGTTAATTGTATTGCGGGTAAACCAAAAGAGGTTCATGTTATTGACCAGGATAAATGTATTAAGTGTGGACAATGTTTTAACACCTGTAAATTTGAAGCAATAAGGAAACAATAATTATGGAAAAGAAAAAGATAGGATTAACCATTGATGGTCGAAAGATCAGTGTAGATGAAGGCACAACAATCATGCAAGCAGCAGAATTGGTGGGAATCAAAGTTCCGCGGCTCTGTTACCATCCAAAATTATCTATTGAAGGTGCTTGCCGAATTTGTATTGTAGAAGTCAAAGGGATGCGAAATTACATGGCTTCCTGTGCTGTAAAAGTCTGGGAAGACATGGAAGTAACCACTTCTTCTCCTGCAATCCGGGAAACCCGTCGAGATATAGTTGAATTACTCTTGAACAATCATCCAGCCGAATGTCAGCTCTGTGAAAGAGACGGCAATTGTGAGTTACAGGATTTAGCTTATAGCATGGGTGTGAGAAAAAAACTGTTTGACGGACCTCGAAAAAGATTTGAAGTAGAGGATTCCAGTTTTTCTGTTGTGAGAAATTCGGAAAAGTGTATTCTCTGTCAACGTTGTGTTCGGGTTTGTGATGAGATCCAGGGAGTGACTAATTTAAGTCAGCACTGGAGAGGTTTTAATACCGTAGTAACCCCTGCATACGAATCTAAAATGCTGGATTCTGTTTGTATCAATTGTGGTCAATGTATCAATGTATGTCCAACTGCTGCCTGGGTTGAGAAAAACTGGACTGAAGAAGTTTGGAAGGCCTTAAGTGATCCAAAGAAAAGAGTAGTTGTTCATATTGCACCTTCCATCCGTGCTGCATTAGGTGAAGGTTTTGGTTTACCTCCAGGAACTCCAGTGACTGGTAAAACCGTAGCAGCTTTAAAACGATTGGGATTTGATGAAGTTTTTGATACCAACTTTTCGGCTGATTTAACCATTGTGGAAGAAGCTAATGAGTTTATTGATAGGGTAAAAAATGGTGGCCCATTTCCATTGATTACTTCCTGTTCCCCAGGCTGGGTTAATTTTATGGAAAAATTTTATCCGGATTTTATTCCCAACATGTCCAGCTGTCAGTCGCCAATGACTATGCTTTCCAGTTTATTAAAAAATTATTATGCACCTAAAGAAAAAATTTCACCTGAAAACATCTATGTGGTCTCAATCATGCCTTGTACTGCGAAAAAATTTGAATCCCGCCGGGAAGAATTTTATACAAAAGAAGGATTGCCCTATACAGATGCAGTTTTAACCACTAGAGAATTAATCTGGATGATTAAAGCGTATGGTATTGATTTTGCTAATTTGCCAGATGAAACTATGGATAATCCATTAGGTTTTTCTACAGGTGCTGGTGATATTTTTGGAACAACTGGTGGTGTATTGGAAGCTGCTTTGCGAACAGCAGTAGAAGAAATCACAGGAGAGGAATTATCTAGCGTTGATTTTAAAATGGTTCGTGGTGTAGAAGGATTAAAAGAGGCAGAGCTGCCTGTTGGTGATTTAAAAGTCAAGGTTGCTGTTTCCAATGGCTTACAAAACGCTAAAACTATTTTAGATCGAGTTAAAGCTGGAGAAGAATTTCATATGATTGAAATTATGGCTTGTCCTGGCGGATGTATTGGCGGAGGAGGTCAGCCATATCCGCCAAAAGGCATGTATGTACTGGATTATGAGTTGTATCGGCAACGGGCAAAAGCTTTATATGATATTGATAAAGGGAAGCAGATAAGAAAATCTCATAAAAATCCATATATTGAAAAGCTCTATAAAGAATTCCTAGAAAAACCAGGTAGTCATAAAGCTCATGAATTGCTGCATACAAAATATAAAGAAAA
>JAKSBL010000723.1 GCA_022361115.1 Spirochaetota bacterium
AAAAATTGATCCAGCTGAAGTTATTGCTGATGGTCCATCTGTTGATAACGGTGAACTTGCTCTAGGAAAAAATGTAGTAGTTGCCTATATGCCATGGAATGGTTTTAATTATGAGGATGCTATTATCCTTTCTGAAAGATTGGCAATTGAAGATGTTTATACCTCGATTCATATAAAAGAGTTTTCTGTTGAAGTAAGGGAAACGAAGCTAGGTAAAGAGAAGATTACCCGGGATATTCCGAATGTGAGTGAAGCTTACTTAAGAAACCTGGATGAAGAAGGTTTAGTAAGAATAGGTGCTCAGGTAAAATCAGGAGATATTTTAGTAGGAAAAGTTACACCAAAATCAGAAACAGAAACCAGTCCTGAATATAGATTGCTAAATTCAATTTTTGGTGAAAAAGCCAAAGATGTAAAAGAAACTTCCTTAAAATTACCTCATGGTGTACAGGGGGTGGTTATAGAGATTCAACGTTTAAGAAGGGAAGATGGTGAAGAATTATCTCCTGGTGTTGAAGAAGTGGTTAAGGTTTATATTGCCAGCAAAAGAAAAATCAAAGTTGGTGATAAAATGGCTGGACGCCATGGCAATAAAGGTGTTGTTTCCGTGGTACTGCCGGTTGAAGATATGCCGTATCTGGATGATGGTACTCCGGTAGATATTGTTTTAAATCCACTGGGTGTGCCTTCACGTATGAATATTGGTCAGATTATGGAAAGTCAATTAGGTTGGGCAGCAAAATTATTGGGAGTTCGTTTTGCAACCAGTGTATTTGAATCCTGTTCTGCAAAAGATATTTCTGATAAGTTAGATGAGGCAGGATTACCTAGAAATTCTAAAGTTACTCTCTATGACGGTAGAACCGGAAAAGCATTTGTTAATCCAGTAACTGTTGGAGTGACCTATATGTTAAAACTGGCTCACTTGGTTGATGACAAAATGCATTCACGATCAACCGGTCCTTATTCTCTGGTTACTCAGCAGCCATTGGGAGGGAAAGCCCAGTTTGGTGGACAGCGATTAGGAGAGATGGAAGTATGGGCTTTAGAGTCCTATGGAGCATCTCATACATTGCAGGAGTTATTGACTGTGAAATCTGATGATATGAATGGCCGAACAAAAATGTATGAAAATGTGGTGAAAGGGGATTATTCTTCTTCACCTGGTATTCCGGAAGCTTTTAATGTATTACTTCAGGAAGTAAAAGGTCTGGCCTTAAACTGGACTATTTATGATTCACGGGGTAAGCAAATTCCTCTCACAGAAAAAGAAGAAGAATTGTTGAACCGGGTAGATGATTTCAAAAAATAAGATTACAAAATATGTATTGAAAACAAGGGGAAATTGCCCCTTGTTTCCTGCATTTGCAGAGTTTGCTTTATTATAAAATAATATTATTAACAGGGAGATAACAAAGATGAGGGATGTTACTGATTTTGATTCCATTAGAATAAATATTGCATCTCCAGAATTGATCAAGGCGATGTCCTATGGTGAGGTGAAAAAACCGGAAACCATTAATTATAGAACTCTCAGGCCTGAAAAAGATGGATTATTCTGCGAAAGAATCTTTGGTACTACCAAAGAATGGGAATGTTACTGTGGGAAATTTAAATCCATGCGCTATAAAGGGGTTATTTGCGACCGCTGTGGCGTAGAAGTGACTAGTTTTCGTGTTCGTAGAGAAAGAATGGGGCATGTTGAGCTTGCGACACCCGTTGCTCATATCTGGTTTTACCGATCTGTGCCTTCACGTATTGGTTTATTACTGGATATACCGGTAACTTCCTTAAAATCTATTCTTTATTTTGAAAAATATATTGTATTAGATCCAGGTGATACGGATTTAAAAGAAAATCAAATTCTCACAGAAGATGAGTATTATGATCTGCGGGAACGATTTGGATTTTCTTTTCATGCTGATACTGGTGGTGAAGCCATTAAATCAATGCTGGAATCGATTGATCTTAAAAAGGAAGCCTCCCGTTTAAGAAGAGTGATGCTGGAGAAGGGGAAAAAATCTGATAAGCGTTTGGTTAAAAGAATTGAACTATTAGAAAATTTTATTAATTCTAAGAACCGACCAGAATGGATGTTGCTGGATGTTATCCCGGTTATTCCGCCAGATCTTCGTCCAATGGTTCAGTTAGATGGTGGAAGATTTGCGACTTCAGATTTAAATGATCTCTATCGGAGAGTGATTAACAGAAATAACCGATTAAAAAGATTGTTAGATCTCAATGCTCCGGATATTATTATAAAGAATGAAAAGCGAATGCTGCAGGAAGCAGTAGATGCCCTTTTTGATAATTCTAAAAAACGAAAAGTTGTAAAAGGATCTTCTGCACGCCCTTTAAAATCATTATCTGATTTATTAAAAGGTAAACAAGGGCGTTTTCGACAAAACTTGTTAGGAAAACGGGTAGATTATTCTGGACGTAGTGTAATTGTTGTTGGCCCTACATTAAAAATGCATCAGTGCGGACTACCGGTAAAAATGGCCTTAGAGTTGTTTAAACCTTTTGTTATGAATATGCTGGTTGAAAAACAGATTGTATTTAACATGAAAAAGGCAAAACAATGCATTGAACAAGAATTACCTGAAGTTTTCCAGATATTAGAAGAAGTGGTTGCTGAACATCCAGTCCTTTTAAACCGGGCACCTACCTTGCACCGTTTAGGAATCCAGGCATTCGAGCCTGTGCTTGTAGAAGGAAAAGCGATTCAGCTTCACCCATTAGTATGTAAAGCTTTTAATGCCGACTTTGATGGTGACCAGATGGCAGTTCATGTGCCGCTTTCTATTGAAGCACAAATTGAATGTTGGATGTTGATGCTTTCTTCTACCAACCTGTTAGATCCAGCTAATGGAAATCCTATTGTTGGACCTTCACAGGATATGGTTTTGGGAATTAACTATTTAACCCGTATTCAAGAAGGTGTAAAAGGGGAAGGTAAATGCTTTAAAGATACTTACGAAGTGCTAAAAGTTGTAGAACTGGACCTGGTTCATATGCAAGCAAAGATAAAAGTTAAGGTCGATGATAAGTATATTGAAACCAGTCCTGGTCGGGTTATCCTTAATGATAACCTACCCGATGGTATTGATTTTATCAATGAACCTCTTAATGATAAAAGGGTAAATAAAATTATCAGTGAGGTCTTTAAGGAAACAGGCGCAGCTATTACCGTTAAAATGCTGGATGCAATTAAAGATATCGGTTTCTCTTATGCTATGCGTTTTGGTGCGACCATTGGTATGGATGATGTAATTGTGCCTGAAGAAAAGAGTGTTATATTAGATAAGGCTCAGGGTAAGGCAGATGAGATTTATGAAGATTATCGTAATGGTATTGTATCTGCTGAAGAACGGTATAATAAAATTCAAGATATTTGGACAAGAGCCAGTAACGAAGTTTCCAGTGCTTTATTAGAAACTTTGAAAAAAGATAAAAAAGGTTTTAATCCGATTTTTATGATGGCTGACTCTGGTGCACGGGGTTCCAGTGCTCAGATTAGACAGTTAGCCGGGATGCGTGGTTTAATGGCTAAACCAGGTGGTGATATTATTGAATTACCAATTAAATCTAACTTTAAAGAAGGTTTAAGTGTATTTGAATTTTATATTTCTACTAATGGTGCCCGAAAAGGTCTGGCTGATACAGCTTTAAAAACTGCTGATGCTGGATATTTAACCAGACGTCTAGTTGATATTGCTCAGGATGTTGTAGTTAATGAAATTGACTGTGGAACCATCAATGGTATTGATATGACAGCTATTAAAGAAGGGGATGATATTATTGAATCTCTTTCTGATCGAATAGTAGGAAGATTTACTGCAGAAGATGTAAGAGATCCGATTACTGGTAAAGTTGTTATTGGTGCTAATGAGTTGATAACAGAAGATATTTCTAGTGAAATCGAAAAATTAGTCATTGAGTCGGTTAAGATTCGAACTGTATTGACTTGTGAATCCAAACGTGGGGTTTGTGTAAAATGTTATGGTAGAAACCTGGCTACAAATCAGACTGTTGATGTTGGTGAAGCAATTGGTATTATTGCAGCTCAATCTATCGGCCAGCCAGGTACTCAGTTAACGATGAGAACCTTCCATATTGGGGGAGCAGCAACAGGTTCAGCTACTGAAAATACTGTAAAATTTAACTATAAAGTTCTTATTGAAGGAGTTAAGGGATCGACAATTAATATGCCTGACGGCAATATTCTTTATGCTCGAAAAGGTTATCTGGATATTAGCAGAATCAATCATGAATTTGATGTAACGGGTGCTAAATTACTGGTATCCAAAGGTGACAAAGTAACAGTTGGTAAGGAGTTGTTTGTAGATAAATCCGGTAATACTGTGTTATCTGAAGAAATAGGATTTATTAAGATTTTTGATAATCATCTTTATGTAACTGCAATTACTCAAGAAATTGAAATATTCCCAGGAACGGTTCTCTATCCGAAGATAGGTCAATCTGTAAATGAAAAAGAAGTCATTGCTCAGTTTGATCCATTTGTACAACCTGTAATCTCAGAGTATGGCGGAACTATCCGTTTTGTGGACTTAAAAATTGGTATTACTATTAAAGAAGAAATTGATGAAACTACAGGGACAAAAAAACATAGAATCACGGATTCCTTCTTAGATACTCTTCAGCCCAGAATCCTGATTATGGATGAGGAAGATAATGAAGTCGTTTCCTATATCTTACCTGGTGGTGCATACCTGAATGTTAGGGATGGAGAGAAAATACAAGCTGGTCATGTTATTGCTAAGATTATTAAAAAGACTCAAACCATTACTGATATTACTGGTGGTTTACCAAGGGTCGCTGAGTTATTTGAAGCACGACGGCCAAAAGAAGCAGCAGTATTAGCGAAAGTAAGCGGGACAATCCGCTTTAAAGG
>JAKSBL010000584.1 GCA_022361115.1 Spirochaetota bacterium
ATAAGGTAAGCAACATTTGCGGCTAGCTTTGTTTTATGGCCATTAGTTTTTTCTGGTTTAAGAGCAAAGCATCACATTAAATTACCTGTAGATTACATTATGTATGAAAATATATACTTCGGTTGACAGAGTACCGAGACTAATTTGGTGATTTGATAAAATATTTTGATCTAGAAAAAGGAATACAAACAATCTTAATTACAAAAGGTGGTAACCAAAGAAAATGCAAAAACCGAGTGCTTCTGTGTTCATCTGCCAAAATCCAGTGCTTCCAAAAGATTAAACCTGGTGAATTTAAAGATAATTGAGAAACAAAAGAAGCTGCTCAAACTGCAGAAAGCTCATTTTTTTACAAAAGCCCTTATCTGGGTAATTTTAAAGTAAATACTGTCTTCACATCAGGAATACTTTCCACTTCAATTTTTCCATTATGCAGAAGAATAATCCTTTTTACAATGGATAGTCCAATTCCATAGCCCTGTTTTCGACTGCGGGAACTGTCTATGCGATAAAATTTTTCAAAAATATTTTCCAGTTCATTGTGGGCAATTCCAATTCCTGTATCTTCGACAGAGATAGAAACATAATTCTTAAGAGACTCAACCAGTAGTAAAACAGATCCTTTATCAGTATATTTAATCGAATTTTCAATTATGTTAAAAAGTGCCATGTAAAGCAGATCATTGTCTCCACTGATCAGGAGCTCTTTGTCTGAAACATGGTATTTAAAGTCCAGACCTTTGCTGTCAGCAAGGGAGTGAAGGTTGGAGTGAACTTTTTTTATCAAATCCAGGATATTGATCGATTCGGGGTGAAAAGGGCAGACATCCTGCTCCAGACGGGAAAGGTACAGTAACTTGCGAATCAGAACATCCATTGAATACAAATTTTCCAGAATCACTCCGATTTTTTCAATCTCTTCATCAGTCAATTTATCATTATTAAGTGCCGGTTCCAGGCTTAAACGCATGACAGAAAGGGGGGTTTTTAATTCATGGGAAATATCTGATATAAATTGCCGCTCATGATAAAACGATTTTTCCAATCTTCCCAGTAATTGATTAATGGAGCTGGTCAATTCACCGATTTCGTCCTGTTCATTAATGAGGGGGAGTCTTTGTGATAGATCATCTTTGGATATACTATGTAGTGTATGAGTTATTTTTCGAATAGGCTGTAATGTATACTGGATAAATACTATTCCTGCTATGATAGTAATGATGACCAGAAAGAAGACTGCATTAAATGTAGTTGTCCCGACTTTCTGGAAGTTTTTTACTTCATTTGTTATGGGGATAGCTGTAACCAGGTAAACTTTGATATAATCATTTTCCAATTTCATTGAGCTGACTACACTAATAACTCTGTTTTTTTCATCAGATTGAAAATTGGGGTCTTCAATATTTTCAAAAATGTAACGGGATGATTTTTTTGTCAAATCAATCCTTGAGGTATCCAGGGGGTATTTTTTTGCTAAATTAGTCCCAAAAATATATTGAAAATCATCAGTATAAAATGTAGCCCAAACCCGTTCTAAAGGGGTTGCCATTTCACCCGGCATTTTAGGAATTTTGTCCTTAAATTCCTTGATTGCATCGGTATTTTTTAGATCTTGAAATATGATGGCTTTTTGAATCATTTGCACCATTTCATTATTTTTTTCATAAACGTTTTGTTGTAAAACAGCTATGATTCTTAAGTAGAAAAAAGTGCCAAATAAGATTAAAATTGAGATATAGATTCCGCTAAAAAATATAAGTAACCTGGTCCTGATTTTCATGGTTAGTTTTCCTCTTTAAGTATAAAACCCACCCCGCGTTTTGTCTGAATATATTTATGATTTGCCACAGATTCGATCTTCTTTCGTAAATTCTTAATATGAACATCAATAAAATTGGACATTGTAAAAAGGTCCAGACTCTCTCCCCAGATATGTTCACCTATGGCAATCCTGGATACCACTTTTCCATGGTTATAGGCCAGGAACTCGAGCAATTCATACTCTTTGGATGTTAATGGAATTTTTTTTCCTGAAATATCCAGTTCCTTTGTATGGGTGTTAATATTTAACTCACCAATATGGATGGAACTGGATGCCACATCGTATTGCCTCCTTAAAACCGACCGGACCCTTGCCAGAAGTTCAGTCGGGGCAAATGGTTTGGTCAGGTAATCATCACTGCCTAAATCCAGTGCTTTAACCTTATCTTCCACCTGGCTTTTTGCAGAAAGCACAATGACTGGAGTTTTAACCTGGTTTGCTCTTAACGCTTCCAGTATTTCATATCCGCTCATCCCGGGGAGCATTATATCCAGGACAATCAGATCATACTGGTTGACTAAAGCATTTTTATAACCTGAATCACCATGTTCTTCAACGACAACATTGTACCCTTCATTTTTTAGTATGAGTAAAATATTATCGGAAATGCGAATATTATCTTCTATTACCAGTATGTTCATTGTTTGCTCCTGTTCCTCTTCTTTTGATGCCCATCAATTGATAACTGAATCATGGAAAAGAGATATTAATTTTAATAATAACTGACAGTTTACAACTTGTAAACTGTCTAAATTAAAAAATATTATTTATTCTTTTCTTTCTTTTTTTCTTTCTTCTTTTTTTCTCTGATTTCTTTCCAGTTTTTCGGTACTTTAATCTCTGCTATTTTATGGGATAAAATGAATAAAACAGATATATTGTTTTGCGGGTCATCTTTTAAGATATCAATACCGGCACTAGCCATAATATTTAAGCCGGTTTTTTTGGGAAGCATCCAACGGAAACCGCCTGACAGTTTTAGATTAATATCATCCAGCCTGTTAAATGCAAATGACACATCACAACCTAAGAAAGGGGCAAAATATTTTTCCATCCACATGAGCATAAAAGTGTTCTTAAATACCCAGTGATCCGTTGTTTCTGCTCCAGTCATCTTTGTTTCCCATACATCATACTGTGGGTATGAGATAAACTGGAAATTTGCAGTATTCAGCATGACCAGCTTCACTTTCGGATGGAGCATTCTAAAGGGGACTTTAAAACTCATTCCCAAATCTACAGTGTACCCTGCAGCACTTACAGATTCATCATTAACATATAGGGCACTTTCATTTTGAAGTTTCCAGTAAAACCAGCCAGAGAAAGCTGTATAAAAATCAATAAAGGGGATAGGTGCGAGCTGTAACTTCAAGCTCACTCTATCAAAAGCTATTGCTACCATATTGGTAATGCCGACAGAAAAAAAACCTTTACTGACAAGAGGATTTTTTACATTAAAGGGTACTTTGGTGTTAAAACTGACATTGTATAATGGCATGGGCATAGATGAGCCGCTATTATACATGATGGATAAAGCATGAGCAAATGTGAAACTGGCTAGTAAAGGGGGGGTTTGGGGCATTTCTTCTGCCTGTTCACTTTTTTGCTTATTTTTACCGGCTTTTTTATAAAAATCATCTGTATCATCATTTTCCAGTAAGTCATCTAAGAATGAATCCTTTTGATCGGATGTTGCATCCTGTCCATTGATATAAAAGAAGGTACAAACCAGGTAAAGTAGTATTAATAAAATTTTAAAATTCATGAATTCTCCTATTGAATTTATCCGGTCTAAAGAGTATCTAAAAAACCGGACCAGCACTGAAACCAATACTTGTGCAGAGTTGAATACTTTCTCAATTTATAACCCTTTCTTTCATACTCATTGTGGTTTCAGTTTAAGTACAAGCATTGCTGTTTACAGCAGCATTTTTTGGGCATGGATTGCAGCAAGACTTTCGGGATATTTTTTTAATACCTCTTCATAGTATTTTTTTGCCAGTTTTTTATCTCCCAGCAACTGATAATAATCCCCATTTGCAGCAAGAATTTTAGCATTATGTTTTTCATTTACCTGGCCTGCTTGATACAGTTTTTCACAATGCTCAATATCTTCCTTGGCAATTTTATGTTTTTTCATAGCCTTTTTTTTTAATGACAGGTTGATCCTGATCAGTCTGACATGAATATTGTCCGGGTCTTTTTTAACAGCATTATCAATGATTTCAAAGCATTTTTTCATGTAGCTCATCATGTTCAGCATATTTCCATCAAAACGGGCACGAATCATGTAGCTGATTCCAAAATATGCCTGGACTAATGGATCTTTTTTGAGTTTCAAGCTTTCTTTTAAATAGATTTCATTTTTTCCTTCTACTTTTTTCTGGTAATTAAGGGCAATAAAATGATAGAGCATTCCCAGTTCAGCCAGCATTGCAGCATCTGTTTTATCGAGTTTGCTCTCAATGTGACTTATTTCTGCCGTCAGTTGTTCTTCTGTAAAGTATTTAAATTTCTCAATCCGGTCTGGATTGACTCCGGCAAAAAGCCCGGTAAATGAAATGATTAGAATGGTCATAGTGAATAATTGTTTTTTTGTTAACATTGATTTTTTCCTTTTAAATTAATTTATATAAATCCTGCAGGCCCTCCAGTTTTGTAATTGTTTATAAACCTGCAGGAGGGTAAAAGTAATTATTCCTGTGCTGCCTCTTCTAATGGATCCTTTTTATGCTTTTTAAAAATCCGGTCAAACACATGGATAATATCGAGGCGGATACAGTAAATAGATGGGATAAAGATAAGGGTCAGCAATGTTGCAAATAGCAATCCATAGGCAATGGCTATCGCAATGGGAGTAATCATTGGGGACTTACCACCAATTCCATAAGCAGTCGGCAATAATCCTGCAACGGTAGTAATAGTAGTTAAAATGACCGGACGTAAACGTTCTTTTGCTCCGTCAACAATGGCTGTTTTAAATGTAGACAGATCAGTGTTTTTCATCTGCTTATTGATAAAGCTTACCATGACAACACAGTCATTGACAACCACTCCACAGAGTCCAATGATCCCAATAATTCCCATGAATGACAGAGGCATGCTGTGGGCAACAAAGGCTAATAAAGCCCCTACAATCCCAAAGGGGATGGCCAGCATGATCAGGAAAGGCTGACTTAAATCATTAAATAACAGGATTAAGATAAAATATATTAAAAGTATGGCTACCAGAAACGCCAGGCCCAGATCTCGTAATGATTCCTGTGATTCCATGGCTTCACCACCGAAATCAAGGAAAATATCAGAATGCTGATCAATTTCTTCGCCAAATTCTTTTTGGACCATTTGTAATATCTGCATGGAAGTTAAGTCATTTGTATTTAAATCAGCAGTTATGGTAAATGTCCGGTCACCATCTTCATGTTCAATAGAAAATTCCGATTCAACCAGTGAAAGGGAGGCAACATCTTTTAATTTGAGAAGCCGGCCGGTTTTATTGGGAACAAGCAGGTTTAACAAATAGTCCTGGTTTTTTTCTTTAGCAGTGCCATTTTTTGAAACCAGTTGAACTCTGAAATCAAGATCTTTATCTGTGTATTGAAGGGAAGTTGCCTTTGTCCCTTCAAAAGCGGTCCTGACTGTCTGAGCAACTGTATCGACATCAATCCCTAATTGAGCCATTTTGTAGTAATCAAAGTGAATTTTCCATTCTTTCCGTACTGTTTCGCTGCTATCTTCGATATTGGTAATTCCATCAATTGTATAAAGGTAATCTTTTATTTTATAGCCCAGTGTCTTTACTTTTTTATCATTGTTTCCAATCAGTTTTACATTGACTGGTTTTCCTGGATCCGGTGCCATGTAGACTTCTTCAATTTCGATCTTTGTGAAGACCGGGATTTTATCGGAATTGATTTTTTTCCTTAATTCTCTGGTAATTTCGAAAGTATCTCTTTGTCGATTGGCACGGGGGACAAGGTTGACCCGGATAATTGCCCAATTTGTATGTTTACCCTCTTCTACCCTGGGATTATCATTATGATGCCCAATTGTAGATTTAATAGATAGCAATTCTTCTGGTTTAATTTCCTCTTGTAGTACACTTTCTACCAGACTGATGTATTCAGATGTTTTATCAAGATTGCTGCCTTCCAGGGCTTCCAGTTTGAGACTGATTGCATCTGATGAATCATCTTCTATCAGGACAAAGTTGCGGATTGTTTCACTGGATAATGATATGGTAAAAATGAAAAAGCCGATAAAAAGAGCCAGAACAAGATAGCGGAATTTTAAGACAATTGTCAGGAACTTTTTATAGCCTTTTTCAACTACCTTAAACCATTTTGGTTCCAGTTTTTTTTCTTTTCCATCTTTCCCCTTTTTTTTCTTGTTGGAGTGTATCAGGTGAGCCGGGAGGAAAAAGAGGGATTCAAATAGTGATGCCAGTAAGGCTATAATTACGATTGTTGGAAAGATAACGATAAATTTACCCATCATCCCTTTAATTAAGTACAGGGGGATAAATGCAACAATGGTTGTTAATATGGAAACCAGAACAGGTGCAGCTACATCTTTTACCCCGAGGTATGCTGCCTCAATCGGTTTAAATCCTTTTGCTCTGTATTTATAAATACTTTCCGACACAACAATACTATCATCTACAATAATCCCCAATAGCATAGCTAATGCACCTAGTGAAATCATATTCATGGAAATATCCATAAGACGCATACAGGTAAAGGTAATCAGTAATGAAATAGGTATGCCAAAAGCTGTCCAGAGAGAGGTTTTTGGATCTTTTAAAAAAATCAAAATCAGAACAAATACCATTAAAAAACCGATAATAGCATTGTTCATAACAATTCTTAAAAGGGTTTTTATACTGAGTGAATCATCCATGATTTTTGTAATGCTAATCCCTTCGGGTATATTAGCTTTGTTCAAAAATGCTTTGATATTGTCAGTGGTTACAATAATATCAGCTTCCCCTTTTTTTATCACTTCCAGGGTCACACCCGAATTATTATTAATCCGGATCTGGATATTTTCCTTTTCAAATCCATCTTCAATTTCTGCTATATCATCAATGGTTATCCGTTGTTGTTCATAATTGGAACGGATAATAACATCTTTGATTTCCATTGGATCAATAAATTCACCTACCGTTACAATTGAGTACTCTCCATTATCACTTTCCATGGTTCCTCCGGGAACACGGACATTTCTTTTTTTGATACTGTTCACGATGTCATTGAAAGAGATATAGTACTGATCCATTTTTTCCGGTATAACATTGATCTTTATTTCCCGGTCACGGTAGCCGTTGAGTCGGATATCACTGACCCCGCCTACATTAAGCAGCTGTTTTTCCAGTTGATCAATAAACTGGTAAAGTTCAGTATGTGAAACCAGTTTATACTTGTAGCCTGTTTGATTGATCAGTTCTGCTATTTTTATCTGATCTGCTGAAGAAATCCCTTTTTTGATATAAAGTTCATGCTTTTTTTGATCTAATTCAAAGGCATTTTCAACCATTTTTTGATCGGATTTTGAAGGGATTTGATTGAGCATTTTGACAAAATCCTGGTTTTTAATGGGGGGAGGATCTATGTATACCCCTATTTCATAAACTTCCTTTAGTTTGGAATTCATTTCATGAATATTAAGGTCATCGACTTCATCAGGCAATCCGGCAACATTGGATAACTCCCGGAATATTTCATCTTTAACAGACTGCTTGTTTTCCACATCTTCATCGATTTCAATAAATACTCTTCCCTGGTTTTCCATGGAAATTGAGGTAAAGTTATCAATTCCGCTGATAGCTTGAAGTTTTCTTTCTATGGGGATAACAACATTTATTTCAACATCTTTTGCAGATGCGCCTGGATAAACAGCCGTTACATTGATCGCATCCATTGATACATCGGGAAAAACTTCCTGTTTGATTCCAAGTAAACTAATTAGTCCAACGATAAATATAAATACCGTCAGAATTGATACGACCAGTTTATGTCTGGCAAAATATTCGATTAGTTTTTTCATTTGTTTCCTCCTGTTAAGTCTGTATTGGCAATATAATTGTAATCTGCAATGAGATGACAAAGATTTAAGTTGATACTGATCCGGTTAATTTTTTCATCGGTAATGGAATTTTCTGTATCCAGCAGATTTTTTAATTCTGCTCTTCCCTGAGCATATTTGGATTGTTCCGATTGAAAACGGGAATTCAGAGAACTGATCTGTTTGTCTTTTAATTGAAGATTGTCTTTTTGATATTGATATTGAAGGATGGTATTGCTGAGCTGTAATTGGTAGTTATTTCTGGTTTGTTCATATTGATATAACAGTTCATCAATCATAAGAGTTGCCTCATTTAAACTAGCTTTAGACTGGATCGACCCCAGGGGATAAACAAATTCCAGTCCTGCTACAAAGTCAACATCACCAAATGAAGTGAATTGTTCTGTTTCTCCATCTGTTACTTTATTATTTACATGAAATTTAATATCCAGATTTCCGAATAAATTCAATTGCGGCAAGGTCTGGTTTTTCCTGGCTTTTTTTAACAGTTCCAGATTTTCCCGGTTAAGATTCAAAATTTCTGCACTTCTGGTATTTTCAAAGGGAACTTGTTCTAGATGAACGCTGTGTTTTGCCAGAATATTTTCCCGGCTGAAAAGGGAACGGTCCGGCTCATATTGTGCCAGATCAAAAAATATTTTTAACTCGTTACGGATCACTTCCAGATCTTTTTGCAGCTTTTGGTGCTGCTCAGTGTATTTTAACAGAGAGTATCTGGCTCTTTGATAATCATCTATATCAGCCAGGCCGTTTTTTTGCTTATCCTCTGTCTGTTTCAGAAATCTTTCTGCATTATCAATAGTTCTTTCCAGTTCATCTTTCATAATATCAGCTGCAATCCACGAATAATAAAGTTTTTCATAATAATTGAGTAAACTTCTTTTATTCTCTTCTTGCTGCAATTTTTCAATTGCATAACGGTTTTTTGCATCTTTAACACTATAGCGATCTAAAAAACCAAACCAGTTATAAAGTAAAGGCTGCTGGATACCGAACTGAATCACAGGATCGTATGTAACAGAAGAATACTCTATATCACTTTGTGTTACCGGCAAGGATGAAAAATCAGTTACAGTATTTTCACCGGAACTATAGACCTGTTTATATTTTCCGCCGGCACTGAGTCGAGTTCCCGATGGAAGGAGTGAGGAAAAACTTAAATCTGCCTGGAATCCGGGGGCATAATTTGCAGTTGATGTATCACTATCTGTATACATTTGCTGACCAAAGGCAGAAACACTGCTTTTCAGCTGGACATCATAAATCGCCCGGGCTTTTTTTATATTATTTTTACTTTTTTCTTCTGAAATTTCATAGGATTTTAACTGTGGAAGTTTTTCATTGATTGTTTTCATATACTGATCCATAGTCAGTATCTCATCAGAAACTACCAGAATAAGTGAAACAACCAAAATTAAAACTGTTATCAAGTATTTTTTCATAGCTGTTTTAGCTCCTCTATTATTTTTATGAAGAATTCCTGTTTTACAGGGAATTCGTGGTTATACCGGTTAACAACCAATAACTCATTCAGCCAGTTATTATCTGGATGACTTATTAAGAATATAGCCCCCTGTCTATGAAGAGAAAATGAAGTGAATTATGAAGTTTCTATGAAGTTTTAAATTATTGAACAAATATTGCATATTTGGATAGAATCAAACAGGTTCAACAAAGTTTAACTATCAGATTAGTAAACAACATTATGCGGCTGATTTGTTAAGACAAAAAGATCTTTGATATAATAAATCATATATTAAAGACAATGTTTTTTATCAAATCCGCTTTTTAAGATTATTGGCAGATTAACAGGCTTATAAAGAGGATAGCTGGAGCATTACGTTGGACATCCTTTTTTTAGCAGAAAAAGAAGTGCCAGGCACTGAATTTTTGAAAAAATTAAAAAAGTCGGTGCCAGGCACTTTTAAAAATCAAGATATATTCTTCTGGCCCATACGGCTTTTTCTTAATACAGAAATCGAAGAAATAATTCCGATGATAATTAAGACAATCATCCCATATTGGGTAACAT
>JAKSBL010000272.1 GCA_022361115.1 Spirochaetota bacterium
AAAGCTTAACATTTTAATCTTTTTTAATATTTTTAAATAAAAATAGCAATTAAAATTAATATTATTTTATGATTATAATTTTCCACCAGACTTCAATTAGGTTTATCGCTGGTAATACACATAAATCCAAATCAGTCGAAAGACATAAGATTTATTTATAGAATTTCATTATAAATAATTTAAATACCTACTCGAAATAATATTTGTTTGAAGTTGACGTCTAAATCAAAAATAGGTATACTTTTCTAGAATAATTTAAAAAAAATATTAAACACCAAATTTTCCTGATAAATAAAATTGAGAGAAAAAAACATATGTTTCTTAAAATTGTAATACTAATTGGAATGATTATCTTCTTTAATATTTTAGAAAATTTAATTCCAAAAAGAAAATTTATATCAAATTTTGAACATTTTCAGCATGATTTAATTAATATTATTCTTTTAATCATAAATATTTCTTTAATATTTAGCTCTACATATTTTGCTAATAAAATATTGTTTCATTCTGAAACATTTTATAAATATGGATTGTTTCAGATGTTGAATTTTCCAGAAATAATAAAAATAACAGGTGTATTTATTATTTATGATGCCTGGATGTATATTTGGCATAGAATGAATCATGAAATATATTTTTTATGGCGTTTTCATAGGGTTCATCATACTGATACCAGTATAAATTATTCAACCATACAAAGATATCATATAGTGGAAACAATTTATACCATCCTAATTAAAACAATGGTTTTATTAATTTTAGGTATTTCACCAGCACATTACTTTATTTATGAAGTTACTCTTAATTTTATAGCTATGTTTCACCATAGTAATATTAGATTAAATAACAGGATTGATCATATATTAAAATATCTCATAGTTACTCCAAATATGCATAGAACTCATCATGAAATAAATTATTTTGATTCTAATTCTAATTATTCTTCTATTTTTTCTGTTTGGGATCGAATTTTTAAAACATTTCGAATAAAAAAAGATTATGATAAGATAAAATTTGGGCAGGACCGTTTTTTAGATAAAAAGTGGAATAAATTAGAATTTATTTTTATCACTCCCTTCCTTGAAAAAAAAGTCATCAAAAAGGGTAAAAAATTTTTATTAATTAAAAAAAACACTGGAAAAAACTGATATTCCAGGGCTGATTTTTATTCTTTTTACTCTTAGTAATCAATTTAATATAGTATAATGTATCCATAACATTACAAAACAACTCATTTATGGAAAAATATTTTATGGATATTGATAATATTGAAAAGTATATTCAGTCACTGAATCAGCAAAATGAAAAGTATCAGTATTATGAAAAAATTATTAATTTTCAAAATGATTATTTTATTCCTGCTATCCGTTTTGATACAGCATTATTTTTAGATTTTATCTGTACAATATATCAACCAAAAAGCATTTTAGAAATTGGTTTTGGTTCCGGAGCATCTGCATTATTTATAAATAAAAATTGTCATCCAAAGATTTTTATTTCATTGGAGCGAGATCACAATCGATATATCCGCGGCCAGGCTTTATTAAAAGAATTTAGTAAGAGCAATAATGATATTCAATTGCTTAACCAGGATGCTTTTGAGTTTTTAAATACAAATCAAACAACTTTTGATTTTGTGTTTTTAGATGCTGTAAAAAGAGATTATGTTCAATACCTCCCCTGTATAAAAAAAATCTTAAATCCAAAAGCTGTTTTCATTGCTGATAACATCCTCTTTAATAATAAAGTCATTAATCAAAATTTAGAAAAAAAATACCAAACTGGTGTGAAATTATTAAAGGATTTTAATCAACAAATTACCAATGATCAACATCTAAATACTGTTTTTTTAAATATTGGTGATGGTTTATCAATTTCTACATTAAAGTAATAATTTAGATAGTATATTATAAGATACGTATTAAAGTATAACTTTAAGTGTAAGCAGATAATCCAAATATCCTTAGTTTTTTCTTTAAAATAAAAAACTCTATAACAGCATATCTTTTGACACTACCCTACCTTTAATAGTTTTTCAAGTTTTATATTATTACATGATAACTCTATAATAAAATAATATTGACAGATTTTTACTGTAAAGCTATAATAGCCGACTATGAATGAAAAAAAACAAACAGAAAAACTAATCGTTAAAAATAAAAAAGCTTTTTTTGAATATGAAATTCTGGAAAAAATTGAAGCAGGAATCCAGTTAGTGGGTACAGAAGTAAAAAGTTTGCGTCAGGGAAAGTGTAATATTTCTGAAGGCTATGTGATTGAACAAAAAGGGGAATTATATTTAAAAAATATCCATATTTCTGAATACAGTCATGGAAACATTAATAATCATGATCCAAAAAGGATCCGCAAAATTTTAGTACATAAAAAAGAAATAGAAAAATTGATTAGAAAACTCAAAGAAACTGGTATTTCAATAGTTCCTTTAAGAGTTTATTTCAGAGGTAGTCTGATCAAAATCGAAATTGGTATTGGCCGTGGAAAGAAACTCTATGACAAAAGGCAAACAATGAAAGAAAGAGATACCAACCGCTCTATTGACCGGGAGTTAAAGAAATATCGATAACTTCATGCGCGTGAAGTTATTGCCAAAAGAAAATAAGACCATATGATAAAATACATTTTAGATGACCACTGTTTTGCCTGTGGTAAAGATAATAAAATTGGTTTAAAACTACAGTTTTCAGAAGATAAAATCAATAAAAAAGTCTGGACAAAACTACAATTACCCAGAGAATATCAAGGGGTCAAAGGCTTTGCCCATGGAGGCATTATTGCTACCCTATTAGATGAAGCCTCTGCATATGCCAGCCTTGCTGCAGGTTACTCCAGTGTAACAGCAGAGTTAAATATCAAATATCGACACCCTGTTCCCATTAACCAGCCTATAGAAGTCAGTGCTGATTTTATTGAAAAAAATAATCGGATTATTATTATTAAAGCTAAAATTATTCATGACCATAAAATTGTTGCAAAAGCTGATGCCAAAATGTATGACATTAGTGACAGGCTAGGTTAAAATTTTTATTCTGTAAACTCCACCCATTGCTGATCGATTAATAACTGATAGGGCCGATATTGATTTTTGTAACTCATTTTTTGAGAATGATTCACCCAAAATCCTAGTTGTAAATAATCCTTGTTTAACCGTTTACATAAATTGATTTCTTCCAATACAGAAAACACCCCAAGACTTCTTTTTGCATATTGAGGATCAAATGCATAATAAACACTGCTGATTGAGTGATAAAGCAGATCAATCAACCCAATTCCAATGAGTTTATCATCAAGATAGTATTTCATCATTTGAGTATTCACAGGGCTCTCAATTAAAAACAAATAGTAATCTTCTAGTTCTGGAGTTTTTTCTTTATTATGTTTTACCTGGCAATAATGCTGATATAAAATAAAATCTTCTATTTTAAATTCTACTGGTTTAGTAACCACCTGCACATCCTGATTTTTCTTCAAGATCCTTTTTTGAGAGCGGCTAATCAGAAATTTATTCACTGGAATTCGAATGGGAATGCAAGCCTGACAGTTAGGGCAGATATTTTTATAAAAAGAAGTACCACAACGACGAAATCCATGATTTATTAAATTTTCATAATCTTGTTCGCCAAATTGATCGGAAAAAAAACCTAATGAAATCCAACGATTATCCTTTATATAAGGACAATCTCCATTATCATGTTCATAGCAGACTAGTTCCATTTGCTGTATTATTTCCCAAACCTAAAAAGTCTCTAGTAATATTATAACATATACAGAAATTAATACACTCTGTCAGTAAAATTTATTTTGAATCATTGCTGTTTTTAGTCTACTTCCAGGAAAAGTCAATTAGAGTAAATGTATAGCAAGATAAAAAAACATAAAGGCGATTATCATAATATCATCTTTCTCTACTTTTATCATATAAACTTTTAGCATTTACCATGCCATTAAAATTAATAAGTTTATATGATAATGCTGATATTTTGGCTGTAATATAGACTTTTCACTCTCAACAAGTAGAAATTTTGGTGAACTTGCAGGAAAAAAAACCTACAAGTTATTGATTTATCATTTGTTGATAAACCGCACTGGTAAAAACCGCGATAAAAAGAACTGCTACTTGTATAGCTGGCGGAAGGTTGTCCAAATCTCCACTGATTTCCCAGCTATCAAAGTCTTCAGAATAATAGGTTTTGATTCTACCGGAAGCAGAACCACTAAATTCCCAATTATCATAATCCTCAGAATAATAGGTTTTGATTCTTAAAGAATATCCGCTAGCTGAAATCTCCCAATTATCCCAGTCCTCAGAGTAATAAGTTTTTAATCGAACAGTGAGATTGTCCCCAGCTATTTCCCAATTATCCCAATCTTCGGAATAATAAGTTTTAATTCTGCCTGAGGAATTTCCAAAGGTATACTCCCAATTATCCCAGTCTTCAGAATAATAAGTTTTAATTCTGCCACTGCTCCCATTCAAACTAAACTCCCAATTATCCCAATCGTCAGAATAATAGGTCTTTAACCTACCCTGAGCTGCACATAGAAAAGTGAAACCTAAAAAAATAAAAATAAGAAAAAATTTTTTCATTCATTCCTCCAGAGATAATTTTGAATTTGCATTCATTTTTTCAAAAAAACGATCAATAGCTAGATAGTACAAAAAAGACAAGATTTATTTATCTCAGTATTTAAAATGATCCTTTTAAAACTATCCATAATTATTATAATTATTCTAGATTTTTTTTCTACTAATTAATATATTTTTTATATAATTCCCTGTTCCTGTAAAATAACTGCTGTTTTTAAAAAATCGATTCGACATTCGGTTTCTCGAAAATCTCCAAATCGAATAAAACGGATCTTTTTTTTCAGAACATCTTCATATAATGAATATAAAACCGGTTCCATTACTTTTTTTAACCAATCATCGGGTAATCGATATAGTGCAAAAATAACTTTGCCAAAACCAATTTCATCAACTATAAAATTTAAACTGCTCTTAGCAAATTCAAATGGAAGCAGTTGCTGACATTTATCAAAAAATCCCTCTTTCACCCAGTTTTGTACTTCTTTTGTCAGTTGAATACTACGAATGATCTTAAGACATTTTAGTAAGCCAATAATTCGGTTTTCATGGGTTATATTTATTTCCTTTTGAAAAAACTCAACATCTTCTTTAAGCTGGGTAATTCCGGTCTGAGAGATATGCTGCGAAAGTATAGAAAGAACTTCATTCCATTGGGAATCATCTTTTTTAATAAAAGAAAACGCTAAAATAAAATCTCTTTGCGGACAAAGTTTAGTAAACATCTGATACTGATCATTGCTGTTAATTTCTGCTAGTAAATTTGCAATATTTTTATGTCTAAAGTTTTTTTGGATTTCTGTTTCTAAGTATTTTAAACGGATTATTTTTATTTTTTGCATTCCCTTTATTTCTACTCCGAGTTCATCAATTGCTTTAAAAAGATTTCGATTGATAATATAATTCACTTGCAAAGCCCAGCGTCGAGTGCTAAACATGCGTTGGGATCTCAACTTCTGAAAGAGGATTTCTCTTACTGATTGGGAAACATTACTCAAAATTCGATCTGCTTGCTCACCCAGTTGATGGATATAAGAGGCCAGCATATCATGGGATGCCAGGCTTTCATGTAAAATTCGATTTAAAACCATCTGCAGTTCAGCGTTTGATAAGGCTAACATAAACCTGCCAAATTTCTCAGGAGGTATAGAAAGGAGTTGATATATTTTTTTCCGGATTAAGACTAAGATTTGATTTGAAATATCCAAAGAATCAGTATCATATTCTATTCCTAAAATTTTTAAAAGTTTTTCTAGTTTTTCTTTTGATAAAATTACAATTCCTTTGAAACTTTGGTTTTCAAAGGGGATGACTAATACTTTTTCAAGAATATTTTTTTTATTGAGCCCTTTTTTTATTTGAAGATAGACTTTTTGACGTGCAATATAACGAAATAAACGGTGCTGGATCAGTAATTCATTAAAGTCATTTATTTGTTCTTCCGTTAACTCATTACCTCCTTGAGTTCTTATCATGATATCTATCAACTCATCAATTTCAGAGGTTTTGCAAAACAACCGTAATTGAAAAGCATTAGATATTTTTGTGTTTTTTTTTATGATCTTGATTGGATGTATCTGGAATGTATCTG
>JAKSBL010000666.1 GCA_022361115.1 Spirochaetota bacterium
AGAAAAAGCCCCAGTATTATAAAATTTTTTTAGTATCTCCAGTTATATTTGATGAGTATAATGAGGAAAATAATATATATTGTATAGATGGAACTGATTATGAAGAACATGGAAAAAATTAAAATATTTTAAAATTCCAAAAGATATTTTAGATGGGTTAAAGATTGAATATCCTGATTTCTTATTATCAGCTAATGATAACTATTTAGAAATAAACTTTGGTGGAACAGGAGAAACTAAAGAATATCCATATGATTGTAATCTTATATGTAACTCAAAAAATGAACTTGAAGCTATAAATATAGAAGTACATTAATCTAGAGTTAACATCACTAAATGGAAATAAAAATGAACAGATTAAAAACTCCAGTCCAAAAATTAACTTTAATTACAACCTTGACTACTCTTTTAATATCCATTTATAGTCTAATAAATAATAATATATATACTGAAAGAATTAATCAAATATCACAATTTGAATTGATGGGACAAGATATTGTAACTGGATTAATTTCAATAATATTCATATTTATTATTATTCTTAGTGATTTCAATGAAATAAAGATAAAGACTGTTTGGCTTGGATGTTTAATGTATATATTTTATATCTATGCTTACTTCAGTTTTGGTGGAGTAACAAGCCCTTTTTATTTAATCTATATCTCTTTAACTGGTCTTAGTCTATTCATCTTCTTTTTCATACTTTTTGACATAATAAAGACCAGTAAATATCCTGCTGCTAAGGAAAAATATCCTCGAAAATCAATTTCATTTTTTTTAGTTTTATGTGTTCTATTAGTTGGGGCAATTGAAATAAGAGAATTAATAATTAAAACTATTACACAGCCAGAAAAAATGAATCCATTTTTTGTATTCTATGTTTTAGATTTAGGTTTAATCTTCCCATTAATACTCATTTCTGCTATCTTAAATTACAAAAAATCTCCGTTAGGATATTTATTATCAGGAATAGCTTTAATCAAAATAGTTACAATTTTGCCAGCTGTAATTTTTAATGATATTTTCCACAAGATATTCCGAGGATATTTTTTAGATTTATCTTTCGATATTATCGCCTTTATTATTACAATTACAGGTCTTTATTTTACAATATTATTTATAAGAAAAATTGATTGAATATATCAGCAGCACATCACATAACAGCCGATACAAGGAATTTTTAATGGTTTATGAATTATTCCAATGGCTCTAAAAATCAAGATTAAGCAAAAAGTTGATCATTCTGCTTTTTTATCTTCAATAATTTGTGAAGTGTTAAAAAATTTGGTGAATTGAGGAAAGAGGTTCACAGAAGACACAAAAAAACACAGCGAAGCTGCCCCGCATTGAGTACAATGCTTAGCTGAGATCACGGATAAGAGTTTTTGAAGTCTTTTTTCGTGTTTTCTGTGTTTTTTTTGTGTCCTCCTATGTTCTTTTTCAACCCCTAATTCCTTTTTTTAATCTAATCCATACATTGATAATTTTA
>JAKSBL010000367.1 GCA_022361115.1 Spirochaetota bacterium
GTTCTTTTTTTTATCTCTTTATATTCCTAATGATATTCCTAATCGATGGACCGTTTTTATTAAAGGGTGGTCCATGGTTACCAGCTTTTTTTTGCCAGCCACTTCCTCTAGAGGAAGTGGAATACAATCACCATTACGCAGGGCTACCATCACTCCAAATTCTCCTTTGAGGATCAATTCTCCTGCCATAGTGCCTAATTGTGTGGAGATCACCCGGTCAAAAGGGGTTGGGGTGCCTCCCCTTTGTAAATGGCCCAAACTGGTTAACCGGGTTTCAATACCTAAATTCTTCTCAATAAAGCTGGCTAGCTTTTCACTTGTTGGCAGGGTATGAGGAATAAATTCAGGATCAATTTTAGTTTGCTTCAGAGCAGCTTTTTTATGGTTATCCTTTGAAGTATGAGCCCCTTCTGCAACTGAAATAATGGTAAACCGGCGGTCATTGTTTCTTCTTTCTACAATGGCATCTAAAACCTTATTTCTTTTATACTCGATTTCAGGGATAAGGATAATATCTGCCCCCCCTGCAATACCTGCTGATAAAGCTAACCACCCAGCATTATGCCCCATAATATCCACTAGCATAATCCGTTGATGGCTGGAGGCAGTAGTATGCAAACGGTCTATTGCTTCACAAGCTATGGTCATTCCTGTATCATAGCCAAAGGAAACATCGGTTCCCCAGATATCATTATCAATGGTCTTGGGTAAGGTGATAATATTAAGATTTCCTTCCTGCATCAGTCGGTAAGCATTTTTTTGTGTTCCTCCGCCGCCTAAACAAACCAGTGCATCTAAACCTAAACGGTGATAATTTTCAATTGCTGCACCCGTCATATCACGAACACTGCCATCTTCTGCAGGCATTTTATGGGGTTTGTTCCGGCTGGTGCCTAAAATCGTTCCTCCCATGGTGAGTAATCCAATCATTTCTCTGGATCCTAACTGAATGACCCGATTATAAACCAAACCAGTAAATCCGTCTAAAATTCCTATGACAGAGATGTTATGACGCATGACTGTTTTTACTATCCCGCGAATAGCTGCATTTAAACCCGGGCAATCTCCTCCGGAAGTTAATATACCAATACTTTTAACTTTTTTATTCATTCTGTCTCCGTATTTTATAATGTACCATTATCCTTTGTATAAATTCTGAGATATTAAAATCAATTTTTTTCTAGAAAGAGATAAGGTATTTATGATATACTTCATTATACGGGTGATATAACTTTCTGTCAATCATCAAATTTAAGGTCAATGGTACAGCACCCGAAAAGGGGCAGCTTTGCTGTGTCTCTTTTGTGATCATCATTTGTAAAAAAGTATTAATGAAATGAAAAACTTTTGACATTACCGAATTGAAATTAAGGAAAAAAAATGAAATCATTTAAAACTGCTCTTTGTCAAAATAAACCAGGCTATGATAAAAAAGCCAATATTGAACGAGCTCTGATAATGCTGGATCAGGCAGTTAATGAATACGCAAAACTGATCATTTTTCCGGAAATGTTTTTTTATCCTTATGAAATAAAAAATATCCCAGCTGTTGCTGAACAGAATTTTGAAACCCTAAAAATATTTCAGAAAAAGGCAAAAGAATATCAGGTACATCTCTGTACAGGCTCAATGGCTATTCAAGAAAATGATCAAATTTATAATCGGGCTTACTTAATTGATCCAACCGGACAGATCATTTTAGAGTATTCCAAGATGCATCTTTTTGATGTGGACTTACCCAGTTTAAAAGTATTAGAGTCTTCTGTATTTACTCCTGGCAATGAACTAAAAGTCGCAAAAACTGATCTGGGTAAGATTGGACTACTGATTTGTTTTGATATCCGTTTTCCCGAACTAGCCAGAAAATTAACTTTAATGGGGGCGGAAATGATTATTGTTCCTGCTGCTTTTAATACTACCACCGGCCCTGCTCACTGGCACATCAACATGCGGATGCGTGCTGTGGAAAACCAGGTCTATTTAGCTGCTGTTTCTCCTGCCCGCAATTCTCATACTAAATACCATGCCTATGGCCATTCCCTGCTCATTGACCCCTGGGGAGAAATAAAAGCAGAAGCTGATATTGATGAGGAAATTATCTACGGCAACATAGATTTAGATTATTTAGCAGAAATCAGAAGCCGGCTGCCTTTACTGAAACATCGCCGCCCGGAATTATACTGATAACACTTTTGCTTTCAGAATTTTTTACCAGCATAAAAACAGTCACATCTCTTTCTAATGCAGTTCCAAGCAATGACAATTTAAAAATTATTAACAGAAAAAAGTTGACTTTAGTATTTATTGATGCTATATAGGTATAGGAGGTATACCTATGAGACAGACAACTACAGGAAATGATGAAATAAAAAAGAACCTTATCCTGCGGCTCAATAAAATTAATGGCCAGATCAATGGTTTAAAAAAAATGATTGAGGCTGAGGAAGAGTGTGCAGAGGTTTTTAACCAGATTGCCTCAGTACAGGGGGCTTTAAATGGGATCAGTAAGGTAATGCTGGAAAATTACCTTTTTATTTGCTTTGCTGATATGGAAAACGCTATTCCGGAAAATAAAGCAAGAGAGATGATCACAATTGTTGAACGTCTTTTAAAAAGATAAATTATTTTAATCAGGAGTTTAAAATATGTCAAAGTATGTGATTATTGGAGGAGTTGCTGGTGGTGCGACTACGGCTGCCAGGCTGAGAAGATTGGATGAAAATGCAGAAATCATCCTTTTTGAACGGGGTGAACATATTTCTTATGCAAATTGTGGCTTGCCCTATTATATTGGTAATACCATATCTGAAAGGGATCATCTTTTTCTGCAAACACCAGAAGCTTTTTTTCAACGCTACCAGGTTCAGGTCAGAGTCAATCAGGAAGTGACAAAAATTGATCGTTCTGCCAAAACAGTGACAGTAAAAGACCTAATCACTAATGAAACTTATGAAGAAAGTTATGAAAAACTTATCCTCTCTCCTGGTGCAGATCCAGTTCGTCCCCCAATTCCAGGGATAGAAAACAATAAAATATTTACTTTAAGAAATGTAACTGATACAGACCAAATTAAAGGTTATCTGGAAGAGCACAATCCAAAGCGGGCAGTAATTGTCGGGGCTGGTTTTATTGGTCTGGAAATGGCCGAAAATCTTCATCAGAGTGGGGTGTTTGTAACCATTGTGGAAATGGCGAAACAAGTGATGAATGTATTGGATTTTGATATGGCATCCATTATTCATCAGCACCTTAAAATGAAAGGAGTAGAATTTTATCTCAATGACGGGGTTGCTTCTTTTACAGATAAGGGAGATTATCAAATTGTGAACTTAACCAGCGGAAAATCAATAGAAGCAGATATGGTGATTTTATCTATTGGTGTTAAACCGGAAATTACTCTGGCCAAAGAGGCGGAACTAGATATCGGTGATCGGGGAGGAATTAAAGTAAATGACTATCTGCAAACCAATGATCCGGATATCTATGCTTTAGGTGATGCTGTTGAAGTAAAAAATCCAGTCATTGACCGGCAGCTGCTGATTCCACTAGCAGGACCGGCAAATAAACAGGGGCGGATTGTTGCTGATAATATTGTCTTGAATAACCAGAAAAAATTTAAAGGAACTATTAGTACGGCTATTGCTAAGGTTTTTGATATTACTGTAGCTTCTACTGGTGTTTCTGAAAAACTGCTTAAACAGTTTGAGATACCTTACCATGCTTCAATTACACATAGTTCTTCTCATGCTGGTTATTATCCGGGAGCTATTCCTATGACGATTAAGCTCCTTTTCTCTCCCAAAAACGGGCAGATCTTAGGAGCTCAGGCAGTGGGTTATGATGGAGTAGATAAGAGAATTGATATTATTGCTGCTTCTATTAATCACCAGGGAACGATTTATGATCTTATGGAGTTTGAGCAGGCTTATGCTCCTCCTTATTCCTCAGCAAAAGATCCAGTCAATATAGCTGGATTTGTTGCAGAAAATATTTTAACCAAAAGAATGCAGATTATTCACTGGCACCAGTTAGCTGAATTGGATCATCATCAATTTCAATTAGTAGATGTGCGAACAGCTGGAGAATTTGCACTGGGGAGTATTCATGATGCGGTGAATATTCCAGTAGATGAGTTAAGAGAACGTTTATCAGAAATTGATTCTTCAAAAAAGATTGTGATTTTTTGTCAGGTCGGATTGAGAGGATATTTAGCAACCCGTATGTTAATGCAAAATGGTTTTACGGATGTGGTTAATTTATCAGGAGGCTATAAATTATATGAACTGGTAACTCAAAAACAGAGTAATGAAGATATTTATGATGATCAAGTCATTGGTAAAGATGATGTAATCTATTCTGCAGGAGTGGAAACGAAAAAAAAAACGAATCAACAAACCATTGAAGTAAATGCTTGCGGTTTACAATGTCCTGGACCCATTCGACGTTTAAAAGAAGAAATAGATAAGATTGCTCCTTATGATGTGATACACATTAAAGCAACAGATCCCGGATTTTTTAAAGATGTAAAAGCCTGGTGTAATGTAACGGGCAATCATTTAATGGATGTAAAAAGTGAAAAAGGAACAGTGGAAGCAGTTATTGAAAAAGGCCCAGGCCAGGAAGGTCAGCGAAGTGTCACAACTCAGGGTAATAATAAAACGATGGTAGTTTTTAGCAATGATTTTGACCGGGCTTTGGCTTCCTTTGTGATTGCCAACGGAGCTTTGGCTATGGGTAAAAAAGTCACTCTGTTTTTTACATTCTGGGGACTCAATGTGTTGCGGCGGAAAGAAAAGGTTAATGTAAAAAAAGATTTTGTCAGTCATCTGTTTGGTCGGATGCTGCCTCGAGGTAGTAAGCAATTAAAACTGTCAAAAATGAATATGTCAGGTATTGGGACGGCTATGATGCGGGACATAATGAAGAAAAAAAATGTGGATTCTTTAGAGTTTATGATTGAAAATAGTTTGAAAAATGGTATTGAATTGATTGCCTGTCAAATGTCTATGGATATTATGGGAATAAAAAAAGAAGAGCTTATTGAAGGGGTAAAAATCGGCGGGGTAGCCAGTTATCTGGAAGAAGCAGAACAGAGTAATGTAAATTTATTTATCTAAAATAGGAAGTGAATCACTATTGATAAGGCTGTTTATTTTTATAGACAGCTTTTTTATTTTTGCTCATTAACCAGTTCTGCATGTTTTGTTTCAATCCAGCATTGCTTGCCGTTATTCAATTCGATATTTAACCAATCCCTTCTCTCTTCTATAAGTTTAAACTCGGTTCCTTCATGAAGAGGATCGACAAAACTGGGTTGGTAGGTTACACTATCCCCTTTTCTGGCTATCACACTTTCTGCTGTAATCACTCCTTGTTTGTAAAAAAGGTTAAAGCCTATATCCAGAGCAAAAGAAATAAAAAAAGCAAAAAATAAAGTAAGGGCTGACCACTTCAACCAGGTAAGGTAGCCTTTTTTAAAAACTAAGACCAGTGAAGCTGAGATCCAGAATAAGATAAAGAAAATCAACAGAAATGTAAGTTTTGCAGATGAAGATAACTGATAATGGACAAAGAAAATAATGCGTAATATTTGGTTTTTTTCTTTTTCTTTCATCTGATCGACTCTGCGGGAACGGACAAAATCCAGATTATGCTGCAGGTTTTTGTCATTGGGAATATAAGCAAGAGCTCTTTTATAATATAAAATAGCTTTTCCAATATAACCAGCTTTAAAATAGGCATTCCCAGTATTATAAAAGAGTTTTCCATTTTTTAGCGCATGATTTATGTAAAGGCTTTCAAAGTGAAGGGCAGATTTATGATATAACTCCAATGCTTTTTCTGGATATTGTTCGGCCAGGTCATTTGCTTTGATGAATAAGCTTTTAGCCTCATTGAATATTTCTATAACACTGGGATCAGGAGTATCTGCATAAATAGATGTGGATAAGAGTAATAGAGGAACAAGGATTTTTAGGATTTTGATCATACTTGAAAACTCCTTTCAATAGCTTTTACCGTTTCACTGAGTTTATTGTATAACTGGTTTAACTCTTGATGATTAAGGCTAAAAGCTCCATATTGCAAAGCATCAAACTGATTAAAGATTTGTTTTAGTTCATCGATTGCCTCTGGTTCGACTTGATGATGAGACAATCCAGAATGAATATCAGAAAAGGTCAGGCTAGCTGGGTTTTGATTGAGTTTTGTTCCCAGATATTTTTTTAATTCTTCAAAAATATGCTGAGCTACTTCTTTCGTATCTGTTTGTTTATGGATTTCTGTTTTGAATTTATGTAAGAGTTTTTGATAAGATTTTTTTACCATTTCTCTTGTGCCGGTTTGCTGACTAATGACAGGGCGAAAATGGAATATATATAAAACAACAAAATAGCCTAAAATAGGAAGAATCAGTAAAAAAAGAATAAGAGGATTTTTTATTAAACTAATGGTTTCAATGGATTGATTCGTAATTACCTCTAAACCATCGTAATTATATAAAATTCCTTCAATCTGTTCAGTTATTTCTTTTTTATCTACTGTTTCAGTAATCCCTTCTACATCACTGAGATGAAATTCCTGAGAGGGATGAACTGTTATGGGAATGGCATTGGATCGGGCATATTGATATTTACCTGATTTAGTATCAAAATAGCTGATAACTATCGCTGGTATTTCAGTTACTTGTTGATGAATGGCCCGAATGGTTTGAGTATAAACTTTGCTGTTGCCTGTTACTTTGCCTGCAGAAATCTCTTCAGGGATTTTATAATCTTTTGTTAAATATTTTACTCTGCTTAAATCGGGTAATTGAGCATTTTTTAAATTACCCCTCCCTTTTAAAGTGATCGTTAAAGTGATAGGATCACCCACACTCACTTCAGTAGGAGAAGCGTCAATGGATAACTCAAATTGGCCGATCAATCCAGAGAAATTTTCAGGTTTCCCTTTATGAGGAACTGCTTTTACCTCATAAGTAAGAGGGGAAGAAGCAATAACAAATTTTTTCATCACCGGTTCTTGAACTTTTCGATTAAAAAAATCATAAGCTTCCCGGTATCCGGCAACCCCTTCAAATTGGAGAGTGACTTTGGGAATAGTAAGAGTTCCGGACTTGCGGGGAATGAGTTTTTTCTGAAAAGTTAAAGTGGTATATAGTTGACTCCCTAGTTTTTGTTCTCCCTGAACCAGGATGACGGATTTATTGCCAATTGGTATTTCATAAGTTTTCTGTTTTTTTGGGGCTATCTTTACCTCTTCTATTCTAAAGTTTGGATCAGTAAACACAGGAACATGATAAATGGGATTTCTGACATTATCCTGAAACAGCCAGGTTACCGTATAAATAATTTGTTCTCCCCTATAGCCAGCTGTCCGATTAATAGACTGGCGGATTTTAAA
>JAKSBL010000735.1 GCA_022361115.1 Spirochaetota bacterium
AAAAAAATAGAAAATAATTTACAAACATCCTTGACAAAACAGAAATTAAATGCTCTCATAAGGTAAGTTTGAATTAATTTTTTAAAATCCCTGGAAAAAATTGATTTAAATTTAACAAAACATGACAAAATAGTAAAAATGAAAGGCACAAAACAGCTTATTTTTACTGACATTGGCAGAACTGAAACTAATGTTAAGTAAAAATCGATTTTGGCAACCTTTATCTTAGTAAAAAGGTTGTATTGATTTTGCTGACCTTTTTCAATTCAAACAGAAAGGCCAAAAATTGATTTTTGCCACCCCTGGTTTTGACTAAGACTAGGGGTGAAAAAGTGAAAGTTGATTTTGGCAACCTTATCAAAATAAACAAAAAGGTTGTATTGATTTTGTTGACCTTTTTCAATTCAAACAGAAAGGCCCGTAAATCTTATTTGATTTGGGGGATGTTATGCATACCAAAGTATATCGTAACGATGGCTATGCCAAAGTAACGGGTAGAGCTAGCTTTGTTGATGACTTTCGGTTTAACACAATTGCTTTTGCAGTACCTGT
Organism: Spirochaetota bacterium; assembly: GCA_022361115.1. Taxonomy (GTDB): domain Bacteria; phylum Spirochaetota; class GWE2-31-10; order GWE2-31-10; family GWE2-31-10; genus JAKSBL01. The sequence continues at coordinate 553 of JAKSBL010000735.1, forward strand.
CTATTCTCAGTATGTTCATGCAAAAATTCTCAAAATTCACACAAAAAAGGCCAAAAACGCACCAGGTGTATTAGGTGTTTTCACCTGGAAAGATGTGCACGGCAAGCTTCACTGTGGACAAATAAATCATGATTTGCCCATATTTGCCAAAGATAAAATCAGATATGAAGGCGATGTGATTGCTATTGTTGTCGCTGAAACCAAAGAACAAGCCTTGAGTGCTGCTAGTTTAGTAAATCTGGACGCAGAGGAACTCCCGCCCCTTTTATCTGTTGAAGAAGCCATGAAAGATGGTGCACCCTTAGTTCATGAACAGATCAAAGGAAATATTGTTTGCCACCACAAAATTAGACGAGGTAATTGTGAAGAAGCATTTAAAAATTGTGATTTCGTTATTGAAAAAGAGTTCACTACTCCCTTTGTTGAACATATGTATTTAGAGCCTGAAGGGTCGATTTGCCGTCCCAGATTTGATGGCATTTTAGAAGTATATGGCAGTATGCAGCATCCCTTTTCTACACGTAGATTTATTTCTATCTATTTAGGATTATCTGAATCGCAAATTGAAGTATATTCTCATCCCACTGGGGGAAGTTTTGGCGGAAAAGATGATACTGCAGCAGTAGTTTGTGCCAGAACAACTTTAGCTGCTGATAGATTGCAACGTTTAGTTAAGACGATTTATACAAGGGAATGGTCTATGAAAGAGAGTTATAAAAGAGTTCCCTTTAAAATCAGATTTAAATATGGTTTATCACAATCTGGAAAAATATTAGCCATTAAGTGTCATGTTTTAGCTGATTCTGGAGCATATACCTCCACCACTCCCTGGTTAACCTGGCGGGCAGCTGTACAGAGTTGTGGTCCTTATGAAATAGAAAATGTCCATACTGATGTCATTTCTGTGGCCACTAATAATGTTTATACTGGTGCTTTTCGCGGTTTTGGTGCTCCCCAAATGAATTTTGCTATTGAACAAATGATGGATATATGTGCTTATGAATTAAAGATCAGTCCGATAAATATCAGAAAAATTAATATGCTGAAACAGGATTCTACAACAATTACCGGCCAGGTATTAAATAATCATACAGTGAGCACAGATAAAGTATTAGAAACAATATTGACTGCCAGTGATTATGATTTAAAAATTAAAAATAACAGTTATGGAAAAACTGATAACGATAGATTATATGGAATTGGCCTGGCTATGTCTTATAGAGGGACCAGTATTGGCGCAGAAGGTATTGATTTTGCTTCTTGTATTATTAACTGTCAATTTGACGGCTCGATTATCTTATCAACAGGGATTCATGAAAATGGCCAGGGAGCTGAAAGCGCTATGACTCTCATTCTGGCTGAACAACTCGGGGTTAATATTGACAGGATCCATTATCATCCTATGTCTACCTCTCATATTCCAGATAGCGGTACCACAGTTGCTTCCAGGGGTACCATGATGGGGGGAGGTGCCATCTATAAAGGGGTGATTAAACTTAAGAAATTTATCTCTGAGGCCTTGTGTGAAGAACTGGGTTGTGATCCGGAAAAGATTCAGTTTAAAGATGATTATATCTGGGGAAAAAATGAGTTAAAACTACACTGGCCTGATGCAATTAAAATTCTTCATCAAAAAAGAATTTATCCCTATTCATTTGGCTATTACCAGGCACCGGCGATAGATTGGGATGAAGAAAAAGGGCAGGGGATTCCTTATTTTTCTTATGTTTATAGCTGTCAGGCTGTTGAATTAGAAGTCAACAAAAAAACCGGTAAAGTGAAATTACTCAATATCTGGGCTGCCCATGATATTGGCAAAGCTGTGAATCCTGGCCTGGTAAAAGGGCAAATCTATGGCGGTATTACTCAGGGCATTGGTATGACTTTGACAGAAGAACTGCAAATGGAAAATGGTCATATCACTTCATTGAATTATAATCAGTATAAAGTTCCTAAAGCAACAGATATTCCAGAAATCAGGGCATTTATCATTGAAAATCCAGACCCTAATTCTCCTACAGGTGCCAAAGGTATTGGTGAACCTGCTTTAGAGATTATTGCTCCGGCAATTGCCAATGCAGTTTATGCTGCTACAGGAAAACGGTATTATTCATTGCCCATTAAGATTGAGGGAGAAAGTAGCAAATGACTCAGAAAGCAGATCATAAACCAGTCAAAACTCCGCAGCAAACTGTTGAAAACAAGACTCTGGTAATCAATGGCAAATCTCATACTATTGCTGAAGATTGGTATGATAAAAATCTGATCAAATACTTACGGGAAGAATTGAATTTAAAGGGAACCAAAAATGGTTGTCATATTGGAGCATGTGGTGCCTGTACTGTTTTGATAAATAACCGGCCCAGGAGATCCTGCATTACACCAGTCAGAAAAGTATTAGGATCAAATGTCTTAACCATTGAAGGGGTAGCCAGGTCTGATGGTACCTTGCATCCTTTACAGCAAGCTTTTTTAGATGCAGGAGCAGTGCAATGCGGATATTGCACTCCAGGAATGATTTTAACTGCTTATGCTTTGTTATTAAGTAATCCCAATCCTAGTCGAGATGAAATCAGAAAAGCTTTGGCTGCCAATATTTGTCGATGTACTGGTTACCAGCAAATCATTGATGCCGTAGAATTAGCAGCAAGCTGGATAACTAACAATAAATAAGACTTTAGAAGTTATATTTTGGGTTTAAACATTGTTACAGCTAATGGCGGGAGGGTAAGGTTTAAGGAATAAGATTGATTATCCCAACCGATTTCATCTGACCAGAATCCCCCGAAATTTCCTTTTCCGCTGCCACCATAAATTTCTGAATCAGAATTTAAAAATTCCTCCCAGTGACAATGAAGAGGCACACCAACCCGATAATTATGGCGCACTACAGGGGTGAAATTTCCAACAAAGAGGATGACATCCTTGGGCTCTGTCCCTTTTCTTAAAAAACTAATCACTGAGTTTTCCCAATCGTTAGCATTTACCCACTCAAATCCCTGCCAATCATAGTCGATTTCATAAAGAGCTTTGGTTTTTTTGTAAATGAGATTGAGATGTTTAATATACTCCATGATTTGTTTATGGCTATCCCAATCCGTTAAATGCCAATCCAGGCTATAATTTACATCCCATTCTTTCCATTGGGCAAATTCAGAACCCATAAATAATAATTTTTTTCCTGGATGAGCATACATAAATCCCAAGGCCAAACGGAGGTTGGCAAATTTCTGCCAGTTATCTCCCGGCATTTTATCGATTAAAGACTTTTTGCCATGAACCACTTCATCATGGGAAATCACTAAAACAAAATTTTCATTATAGGCATAGATCATAGAAAAGGTGAGGTTATTATGATGATACTTTCGATGAATCGGTTCCTTTTCAATATAGTGAAGAAAATCATTCATCCAGCCCATATTCCATTTTAAACCAAATCCAAGGCCTCCCAGATATGTTGGACGAGAAACTCCTGCCCAGGCAGTAGATTCTTCTGCTATCATTAAGATCCCAGGGTGACGGGAATAAACTAATTCATTGAGTTTTTTTATAAAATCTACTGCCTCCAGATTTTCATTTCCTCCATATTGATTAGGAATCCAATCACCAAATTTACGGGCATAATCCAGATAGAGCATAGAGGCAACAGCATCAACTCGCAATCCATCAATATGGTAATGTTCTAACCAGAATAATGCATTGGAAACAAGAAAATTTGCGACTTCATTGCGGCCATAATTAAAAATATAGGTTGCCCAATCCTGATGAAAGCCCTTTTTAGGATCCTCATGTTCATAAAGGGCAGAGCCATCAAAACGGGCTAAAGCAAACTCATCAGTCGGAAAATGAGCAGGTACCCAGTCCATAATCACTCCGATGTTATTCTGGTGACAGAGATCAACAAAGTAGCGGAAATCATCAGGTGTGCCAAAACGGGAAGTTGGGGAATAATAACCCGTCACCTGATACCCCCAGCTTAAATCAAAAGGGTGTTCTGTGACAGGAAGTAGTTCAATATGTGTATATCCAAGGTAATTCACGTATTCGACTAACTGCTTAGCCAGTTCGCGGTAATTCAATAATTCATTGCCGTTTTTCCTTTTCCAGCTGCCTAAATGAACTTCATAAATCGAGACAGGTTGGGATAAAAAATTGGTTTTATCCCGTTTTTTCATAAAATCTTGATCCTGCCAGTGGTATTGATTAATATCATAAACAATACTGGCAGTTTTCGGACGGAGTTCACTATAAAAAGCAAAAGGATCGGCTTTTTCGATTATACGGTTATCCTGAGTTTTTATTTCATATTTGTAAATTTCACCTCTAGTTAATTGAGGAATAAATAATTCCCAGACACCACTAGAACCACGATTATTCATAGGATTGTGCCGGCCGTCCCAGCGGTTAAAATTTCCAATTACAGATACCCGTTTGGCATTAGGAGCCCAAACAGCAAAATGTACTCCCTTTACACCTTCATGTTCAATTAGGTGAGCACCAAATTTTTCATATAAATGAAAATGGTTCCCTTCATAAAAAAGATGTAAATCAAAATCAGATAGGATTGGTAAAAATTTATAGGAATCCTCAAGTTTCCAGGTATGATTTTCCCAGTTGGTTATTTCAAAAAAATAGGTATTTCTATCGATACGATCGTCAATCACTTCATATAAACCATCAGTATGGATTTTTTCCATTTGAAAAGTATTTTTTGCATCTGTCAGTTTGACATCTAAAGCTTCGGGAAGAAAAACTCGAACTGCTTTGGTTTTGGTCTGATTAATAGTTATTTCATGGTAACCAAGCACACTAGAAGGGTTCCAATGATTGGAGTGAACAATGAGATCAATTTGTTCTTGTGATAATTGAGTTTTCATTGGCTAAATCTCCAAATTAATGAAAAAGGCAACATTTGACTTAATACCAATTATGCTGGTTTTTTTAAAAAAGATCAATAGGATCAACATCTATTTCTAAATAATTTTTTGAATTCAATTTTATCTCTGGAAGAACATTTTTTACTAATTGTTGAATCCATTCAAGTTTATTGGATTTTAAGAGAATTTGAAAACGGTAATTTTGATTAATCTTGGGAATCAAACAGGCAGAAGAACCTAGTAACTCAATTTCTTTAGTTAAATGTTTGTTAAAGAGATTACTTATTTTTTTGCTGTCCTCATCCGCCTTATCCTCTAATGGGCCCCGAACAATCAAGCGTATCATTCTTTTAAATGGGGGCATGGCAAAAAGCTTTCTAAACTGGATTTCTTCCTTAAAAAAACTTTCATACCTGCCATGAACTGCACTGCTGATAGAATAGTGATCAGGATTTTTTGTTTGAATTAAAACCAGGCCAGGAGTATCTACCCGTCCTGCACGGCCTGCTACCTGGGTAATCAGAGTAAAGGTTCGTTCAGCTGCTTTAAAATCAGGTAAATTGAGCATTTGATCAGCATTGATTACACCCACAAATTTGATTCCGGGAAAATGGAGCCCTTTAGCAATCATTTGTGTGCCAACTAGAATATCAATTTCCCGGTTTTCAATTTGCTGAAAGATTTGTTCAATGTTTTTATTTTCTTTTAAAGAATCATAATCAATACGGAGGATACGGGCATGAGAAAAAGTTTTCTGTATTTCTTCTTCTATTTTTTGAGTACCTGCCCCTATTTTCATCAACTGCTTTGAGTGACATTCGGGACATGAATCATGTAAAGAACTGGTAAAACCACAACGGTGACAAATCATTTGATTATTTGTCTTGTGAAAGGTTAAAGATATAGAGCAATGAGGGCATTGGAAAATATAATCACATTCTTTGCATTTAATAAAATTTGCAAAACCACGCCTGTTTTGTAATAAAATTACCTGCTCGCCATTTAATATACGGCGGTTTACTTCTTCGACTAATTGAAAGGAGAGGTTTTTGCCAGGTAAAGTTTGTTGGTCAACCAGTTGTATAGAAGGTAAACTGACATTACCATATCGATTGGGCAGAGAATAAAGGGAAAAATACTGTTTTTGTGTATAATACCAGCTTTCAATGGAGGGGGTTGCTGACCCTAATAGGATAATTGCATTTTTTTTATTAGCTAAATAAAGAGCTGCAGTCCTGGCATGAAAACGGGGTGACTCTTCTGATTTAAAAGCAGATTCGTTTTCTTCATCCATAATGATCAGGCCAGGATTGCTAACCGGCGCAAAGAGGGCACTGCGGGGACCAATTGCAATCTTTGCTTCCCCCCGCAGGAGTCTCAAATACTCACCTAACTTGTGGCTAACAGAAAGCTGGGAATGAAGCCAGGCACATTGATTACCAAACCGTTGTTTTAAACGATTAAGAGTTTGCCGGCTCAGTACAATTTCAGGTACTAAAAAAATGACCGATTGTCCCCGGGCAATAGTATCTTCTATTAATTTAAAATAAATCTCTGTTTTACCAGAACCTGTTACTCCATAAAGATAAAATCTTCTTTTTCCTTTATTAATATCAGAATAAATAGATTGATAAACCTGGTTTTGTTCATCTGTGAGTTGGTGTGCGCTGGATTGATCATCAGGATTCACTGGAAAATATTTTGGACGTATTCCTTTGGGAACCATCATAGAGAGAGTTTCTCCAAGACTGGCAAAATAATAATCTGCAATCCATCTGGCAAAATTAACCATTTCCAGAGTAAAAATCGGTTCAGCATCGATCACTCTTAAAATCGGCTTTATTGGATAACGATTAGTAAATGTTCCTTGCTCTATAACAAAAGCAGTAACTTTTTTATTCTTAAAATTGACATGAACTCTTTTACCAATAATATCTTTTGCCTGGTAATCCTGAGGAACTAAATAAGAAAAGAGTTGATGGATTGCAAGGGGAACGGCAACTTCAACAACTTCAGGAATATGACTCATATAGTGTTAAGGGTGGATAGCAATTGTTTCAGATTCTTTAAATCATCCCAAACACTTTTTTTTAGGTGGGGATTAGTTAGTACATCTACAGGATGAAAGGTAGGCAATACCGGTATGTTCTGGTATTCAAAAAGATTACCATGATATAAATTTAAATCAGTAAATTTGCTCATTAATGCTGATAAAGTTAATTGACCTAAGGATAATATAACATTAGGTTGAACAATTTTTATTTGGTGATCAAGATGTTTCCGACATTGTTCAATAAATTCTTTTTGTACTGCTGCTTTTCTTGGACAACATTTAAGAATATTGGTGATAAACAAGTCGCTCATTTGAATATCAATAGCATTCATCCACTTGCTAAAAAACTCACCACTATTACCTATAAAAGGTAAACCTTTTTTTTCTTCTTCCTGAGTTACAGGGTAGGAAATGACCAGTACAGATGAATTCAAGTTACCTGCTCCGGGAACCTTTTGAACTGCCTGTGCACCAAGCTGACACTGCTGACATTTTAAAATGTTTTGTGCTAGTTCTATCATTTGAGATTGTTTTACCTGCCAAGTTTGATCAGTTGGCTTGGTTGCTTTTTTTAGTTCAGGTGTAATAGCAGGTGGTTTGATTGATATAGTTTCGGGTTTTTTATCATAAAAAGAAAAATCTGGAGTGGTATGTGTCTTTTTGTGTTGATACTCTATGTAATCCTGATAGTAATTGAGAAATTGATAAAAATCTTTGGCAAATTGAGATTTACTTTGTCTGTTTTCCATACATACCTTATTGTTTAAGTAAGCAACAACTTTTTAATTTCTATTTCACTAGCTTCCTGCCATTTAAGATCAGGCTGTTTTTTATGGGCATAAAGGATTTGAGAGGAAGAATTAATCACAATCCTCTCTAAAGGATATTGTTGTTTTTTTATGCGGTTGATCACGTCAGAAAAACTCCCTCCCTGTTTTCCTACACCAGGAATTAATAAGGGGGGAGTATTATTATTGTTAAAAAATGAAAGTATTTGGTCTAGTTCTTCTAAATGTGTTGCACCAGCTACTGCTCCAATAGCAGGTTCTTCATTAGCAAAAAAATCTTTATTCCATTGGCTGATTTTTTCTGTAACTTTCTGGTATAAAAATTGATCTCCTACTTTTTGTAACTGAAAATCCTTACTGCCTGGATTTGATGTACGGGCTAAAACAAAAAAACCTTTATTTTTATATTCAAAAAAGGGTGAAACAGAATCAATTCCCATATAAGGTGCTAAGGTGATTGCATCTGCTTGAAAATACTCAAAAGCTGATTTAGCATAAGCTTTTGAAGTACTCCCAATGTCTCCCCGTTTTGCATCCAGTATCACTGGCAATTGGTAGGATTTAGCATAAGAAATGATTTTTTTTAAAGCTGTTAATCCTTCCATACCATATTGTTCATAAAAAGCTATATTTGGTTTTATTGTAAGAGCATATTGCTGAAAAAGGTCCACAATTTCACAAAAAAAGCTCACTAATGTTGTTGACAAAGTATCTTTTTGTACTGGAATATTTTCAATAACCGGATCAAAACCAATACAGAGAACTGAGTTGGTATTTTGAAA
>JAKSBL010000454.1 GCA_022361115.1 Spirochaetota bacterium
CAGGAGATTATTTTAAATATCATCTCCTGAAAAAATATTTAAGACAATACTTATTTTTTGGTTTTATCCAAAAAATCAAGAATGGTTTGAGTTTGATTGATAACCACATGACCAGTATTTGCTAACTGGATTACCTTGGCATGTGGAAGTAAATTGGTCAGTCTTTCAGCAGATTTACTCGTATTTAAAAGTACATCCTCCTTTCCTCCAATATAGAGAATAGGCATATTTAACTGGCATAATTCATCATTGGAGAATACAGGTACAGGTTCTGCTACTGGAATGAAGTTTTTAGCAATGAGATGAGAAAAATCAATTGCTTCCTGTGGCATATTGAGATTTCCATATACCATTTGATTGATTTTTTTTAAACCCCAGTTACCTAAAAAAAATAAAGGGAATGCTTTAAAAAGAAAACTCATCTTTGCTGGTGCTAATCCGGATGATGCTATCAGAACTATTGATTTGATCTTTGAGGGACTGGTAGTTGCTAACTTTAAGGCAGCCCATCCGCCTAAGGACATTCCAACAACATGTGTTGCAGAAATGGATAATTCTTCAAAGAGGCTATTCAACCAATCTGAAAACGCATTGCCAGCCAGTTTTAATCTTACAGGAGCACTTAAACCTGGCTCCCCTGGAATATCAACAGCAAATACCCTATATTTTTGACTCCATTGAGCAACATCACCCATCCAGGTGGCTGAATTACTGGAGGTTCCATGTAATAAAAGGAGAGGGGGATTGGTGGGATCCCCAGATATGATAATATTGGTTTTTCCCTGGTTAGTTGATATAGACTGCATCTGATAATCAACCGGCCAGTTGTTTAATAAGTCTAAATAATACTTTTGTATTATTTGCTGGCCTGCTGGTGTTTTAAAAACTTGCTTCTTCATAGATTTTCCTCCTGTTGGGTTAATGTATCAATCATTTTCAATATTTGACTTAAGAATGCTGGTGTTCCATAGAGGATAAAACGGGCTTTTTGGGTTTCAGGATGATAAATTAAATCATACCGAGTTTTTCCCCAATCTGGATCTTTACTGTTTAGTACTGCAATAATACTATTTGAAATCCGACTGGCTTCTTCTGAGTTGGTTTCATCAATTTCAATTACGGCTGATACATGAATTCTTTTTTTTAATTCTGTTTCACTATTATTTGTTACTGGATTTTCCGCTAATTCTGCATGAGTAAACTCCTTAAGACTAGCTTGTGGAATTCGCCATTCTCTTCCAATTTTATTTCCCTTAATTCCCCCTTCACGTATAAATCGTTGTACAGTTTTGGGATGGAGATCTAAAATTTGTGCTGCCTCTTCAACAGAATATAATTTTTCTTTCATCTTCATTCCTTTTTTAAGATATAGGGAATAATAAGGTATTAATGATAAAAAGTCAAGTAATATTAGGTAATAATAGGTAATATTTATTTGATAAGAGAAGTGAGTAGAAAAAAGAAAAACTTTCGATAGTTCTTTAGATTATTACGATTTAATGAAGCTGTGGAGCTGATGAATCAGTAAACAGATTGCAATAAAAAAGCACAAACAAAAAAATTCTTGAAAACCTTTTGTTTGTGCAGTTTATTTGATCCTAAAATTCGTTTTTAATGTAAAACTTACTGAATATACTGGTTAATATAATTGGCTGCTTCTCGTCCTTGATGAATAGCATGTATTACTAATGAGGCTCCCTTTACAGAATCGCCTGCTGCAAAAACTCCTGGAATATTGGTCATAAATGTCTCATCCACAGCAATATTTCCCTTTTGATCTATAGCAATTTCTAAATCCTCTAATAACCGGCTATGTTCAACATGAACAAATCCTGTTGCTAATAATACCATATCAACTTTTAATGAGAATTCAGTGCCAGGTATTTCTTCCATAAACATTTTGCCTTTGCTATCTTTTTTCCAATTGACTTCACAGAAATGTCCTTCTTCTACCTGAACACTCCGGCTCATGAATTTTTTTGTCAGAACAGACCAGCGCCGCTCACAACCTTCCTCGTGGGAACTGGAAGTCCGCAGGATTTGCGGCCAGTCTGGCCATTGAGGATTCCAAGGTTCATTCCATTCAATGGGTTTAGGCATGATTTCAAATTGATAGATTTTTTTTGCGCCCTGTCGGTTTGCTGTTCCTACACAATCTGAACCTGTATCACCACCACCAATAACCAGAACAACTTTATCTTTAGCTGAGATGATCTGATGCGCTTCTTTTTCTCCGGAAATAAATTGATTAGAGTCTGTTAAATAATCCAGGGCATAATAAATTTCATCCAGATCAATACCTGAAATGGGAAGGGACCGAGGGGTGTGGGCCCCTGTGGTTAATAGGACAATATCATGTTTTCTTTTTAAGAAATCAGCTGAAATATCTTCTCCAATCAGTGCATTGGTTTCAAAACGAACCCCTTCTTCTTTAAGAATTTTTAACCGTCTATCTATTATCCCTTTGTCTAGCTTAAAGTCCGGAATTCCATAGCGTAAAATTCCACCTATTTCATTGTTTCGTTCAAAGACTGTTACAGTATGTCCTGACCTTCTTAATTGTTGGGCAGCAGCTAATCCGGCAGGTCCTGAACCAACAATAGCTATACTTTTTCCACTCTCTTTTTGAGGCGGAACCGCTTTAACCCAATCTTCGGCAAAAGCTTTTTCAATGATTGCCAGTTCAATTTGCTTAATAGTAACAGGTGCATCATTGATCGAAAGGGAACAGGATGCTTCACATAGGGCAGGACAAATACGGCCGGTGATTTCCGGGAAATTATTAGTGATCTCTAGCCGTTCATAAGCTTCTCGCCATTGGCCTTTTGATACATAATCATTCCATTCTGGAATGAGGTTTCCAGAAGGGCAGCCAATGGAATGACAATAAGGTATTCCGCATTCCATACACCTGGCACCTTGTGTAAAAAGTTTGTTTTCCTCTAAAAAGTAAATGATCTCCTTATAATCCTCTAATCTTTCCTGAATTTGTCGATAACCTGCTGTCTCTCTCTTATATTGTAAAAATCCGTATACTTCTCCCATTATACATACACCTCCTCAGTCACACCAACTGTAAAATCTTCCCTGGATTCCTCTGCTTTTAAGCGTTCTAAAGCTTTGCGATAATCAATTGGAATCACCTTAACAAAAAGGGGCAAGGTTTCTTCCCATTTATCCAGAATTCTTTGGGCTAAAGAACTTTTGGTATATTTATAGTGATTAGTAATATATTTTTTAACATAGTTTTGTTCTTGTTCATTTATGATTGGTTCGATATCAACCATTTCCAGATTACAGCGGTTATCAAAAAGCTGATTTTCATCCAGAACATAGGCTATTCCGCCACTCATTCCTGCTGCAAAATTAATTCCAGTTTTTCCTAAAATAATGACAATACCACCGGTCATATATTCACACCCATGGTCGCCCACTCCTTCGACAACAGCAGTAGCTCCGCTATTGCGGACAGCAAATCGTTCTCCTGCCATACCATTAATATAGACTTCTCCGCTAGTCGCTCCAAAGAGGTTTACATTGCCAGTAATGATATTTCTCTCTGGAATAAAAGTGCTATCATCTTCTGGTGAAACAATAATTTTGCCTCCTGATAATCCTTTACCTAAGTAATCATTAGCATCACCTTTTAAACGGAATGTGATTCCCTGAGCCAAAAAAGCCCCAAAACTCTGACCAGCAGATCCATGAAAATCCACTGTTAAAGTATCTTCCTTTAATCCTGTACTGCCATAGCGTCTGGATACTTCATAGCTTAGTGCTGCCCCAATTGTTCGATTACAGTTCTTTACAGAAAAACTTAGTTCCATTGGTTTTTGATTTTCCAGTGTGTTTTGACATTGTTTTATTATTTCAGGATCTAAAGCTAATGAGAAATCAGGTGACTGGCCAGTCATACAACGGAGAGCTCCTTTTTCCGGTACAGCTGGAGGTAATAATACTTTAGAGAAATCCAGGCCCCTGGTTTTATAATATTGGATTGCTTCATTGACTTCCAGTAAGTCTACACGGCCAACTAAATCATCAAAGCGAAGCATACCTAAATCTGCCATAATTTCACGAACTTCTTCAGCTAGAAAGAGCATAAAATTCATTAAATGTTCTGGTTTTCCACGGAAACGGTTTCTTAACTCTTTATTTTGAGTAGCAATCCCGACTGGACAGCTGTTTAAATGACATTTTCTCATCATGATACAGCCCAGGCTGACCAATACGGTTGTTGCAAAACCGAATTCTTCAGCCCCCAGTAGAGCACCGATAACAATATCCCGGCCTGTTTTAATCTGGCCGTCAACTTGAACTCGAATTTTATCCCGCAAGTTATTCATGACCAGGACTTGTTGGGTTTCTGCTAATCCGATTTCCCACCAGGAGCCAGCGTATTTAATGGATGATAAAGGAGATGCTCCTGTACCTCCATCACAGCCGCTAATCAAAACCATATCGGCTTTTGCCTTAGCTACACCAGCAGCAATGGTTCCTACACCAATTTCAGAAACCAGTTTTACTGAGACACGGGCTTTAGCATTGGCACAACGTAGATCATAAATCAGCTGTGCTAAATCCTCAATAGAATAAATATCATGATGGGGGGGAGGGGAAATGAGCATAACTCCAGGTGTAGAATTCCTTACTCGAGCAATAACTTCATCAACTTTGTGACCTGGTAGTTGTCCCCCTTCACCAGGCTTAGCTCCTTGTGCCATTTTTATTTGCAATTCTTCTGCATTAGCAAGATAGTGACTGGTTACACCAAAACGGCCTGAGGCAATTTGTTTTACTTTACTTAAGGCGAGATCGCCATTGTTACGAGTTTGATACCGTTGTTCATCTTCACCACCTTCACCGCAATTACTCATGGCACCCAATCGATTCATGGCAATAGCAATGGTTTCATGAGCCTCTTTGCTTAATGAACCAAAAGACATGGCAGAGCTGACAAAACGCTTTACAATTTCTGATGCTGGTTCTACTTCTTCGATGGGTATGGATTGGACTGATTTAAATTGAAATAACCCTCTTAGAGTACAAAGATTTTTCTGGAAATTATTGACTTCCCTGGAATATTCTTTAAATATCTGATAATCCCCTGCTCGTACTGCCTTTTGTAATAAAACCAAGGCTTGCGGAGTGAAAAGATGTTTTTCAGTTTTATTTCGATAAAAATATTGACCACCAGAATCTAAATGATTCAGTTTGATTTCATCAAAAGTGTAACCTTGTAAATGACGTTGAATGGTTTGCTGCTCAATTTCTGCTAATCCAATTCCACTGATTTGAGAAGGTGTTAGGCCGAAATAGGCTTTAGTAAATGATTCATTTAAACCAATCACTTCATATATCTGAGATCCCTTATAACTGCGAATGGTTGAAATCCCCATTTTTGACATAACTTTTAATAAACCTTTTTTCACAGCCAGAATGTAATTTTCTGTGACATTTTGAATAGTGGTTTCTTCTGAAATATATCCCCTCTCTTTTAATTCTGTCATGGTTTCAAAAACCAGATAAGGATTAATAGCACTTGCTCCATAACTGATTAAAGTAGCAAAATGGTGAACTTCTCTTGCTTCGCCTGTTTCTATTATGATTCCGGCCAGGTGTCGCAAAGCATGCTTAACTAAGTACTGATCAACAGCGGCAACTGCTAATAAGGCTGGAATAGGCACAATATTTTTTGATATATTTCTGTCACTTAATATAATTAAGCTATACCCTTCTTGTATTTTTAATTTAACTACCTCGCACATTTGTTCAATTGCTAATGCTAATTGGCCTTTTCCTTCATGAATATCAAATACCATATCTACTGTAGCTGCCTGTAATTCTTTGATTTCTGAATTACGTAATCGTTCCACATCATCATTGGTTAAGATAGGGTGAGGGAGCTTTAACTGGTGACAATGCTGAGGGGTTTCGGTTAATAAGTTTTGTTCTCTCCCAATAAAACTCATCAATGACATCACCAGATTTTCTCGATAAGGATCAATAGGAGGATTGGTTACTTGAGCAAACATTTGCCGAAAATAGTTATATAAAAGTTGAGGTTGATCTGATAAAACAGCTAAACTGGCATCATTGCCCATTGAACCAACCGGTTCTTGTGCATTTTCTACCATCGGCATAATAATTTTCTGAATATCTTCCAAAGTATATCCAAAAGCACGCTGTCGATTTGCTAATTCATCCATGTCCAGTTCTACTGGTCTGGGTACCCCAAATAGCCCTTTTAATTCGATTTTGTTTTCTTCCAGCCAGCGCCGATAAGGTTTTTGACGTGAAATATTGGATTTAATTTCATTGTCTTTCATTACCCTTTTGCGTTCCAGATCTACCATAATCATTTTACCAGGAGCTAATCGTCCTTTTTCTAAAACATCTTGTGCCGGAATATCAACAACTCCCGTTTCTGAAGCGACAATCATTTTTTTATTTTTAGTAATGACATAGCGACAGGGACGGAGGCCATTTCTATCCAATGCTGCACCGATTTTCTTGCCATCTGTAAAGGCGATCGCAGCTGGTCCATCCCAGGGTTCCATGGTAGCAGCATGATATTCAAAAAAACAGCGCTTATCTTGAGAAATGTGATACTTTGTTCCAAAAGCTTCTGGAACCATCATCATCATACTATGTTCAATGCTTCTGCCTCCTAAGGAAAGAAGTTCAAAGACATTATCAAATATTGCTGAATCTGACATGCCTGGTCGAACAATTGGAGTGAGTTTTTTGATTTCATTACCGAAAATCTCTGATTCTAAAGATGACTCCCGGGCTAGCATATTATTCATATTGCGTCGAATGGTATTGATTTCACCATTATGGGCAATGCCTCGAAAGGGTTGGGCTAAAGGCCAGGAGGGCATGGTATTAGTACTATATCGTTGATGTACTAGAGAGAAGGCACTTTTAAAATCAGGGTCCATTAAATCTGGATAAAAGGTCACAAATTGTTTGGAAACAAACATACCTTTATAGACAATTATTTGAGAAGATAATGAGGGAATATAAAACTCTTCGATTTCATATTTCTGGCCTATAGCTTTATTTTCCATAAGCTTGCGGCAAATATATAATTTACGTTCTAGATTTTCATCAGCTAATTCTGGAAAAGTAACAAAGAATTGCCAGATACGGGGCATAGACTGTCGGGCAAACTTGCCCAAACAATCAGGATTAGTTGGTACCAATCGCCATTGAATGATTTGACCACCTTCACTTTTAATAATATGTTCTATTAAATTTCTTTGTCTTTGGTTTTCTTGAGTTTGATCCTTTAAAAAAACCATTCCGGCTCCATAGTGTCCAGGTTTGGGCAAGGGGTTTTTAACGATTTTTGAGAAGAACTGGTGAGGAATTTGCAGAAGCATGCCGGCGCCATCCCCAGTTTTCGCATCGCCACCAACCGCACCACGGTGTTCCAGGTTTTTAAGAATTTCTATCCCTTCTTTAATAATCTTATGATCTTTATCACCATCTATATTAACGACAAATCCGACTCCGCAAGAATCATGTTCGTATTGCGGATCATACAGGCCTTTTTTTTTAAACATATAGAACCTCCTGACAAAAATCAATGATGATAAAAATAAAATATTCTATTCTGAATGATCACTTATAGAATAAAAAAAGCAAACTATGTATATAGTTTGCTTTTTTTAAGAGGTTTTAAAAAACAAGCAAACTTTGGGAATAGATAGTGGATTTTATTATGTATTTTTTGTTTTTCATCACCATTTTGTAATAATAACTTAAGTAATAATTTATATAGTTAAATATAATTTAAGTTTTTAGCATATTTAACCTTATTTTGTCAAGTTGAAATGCTATAATTTTATGAATATTATAAAAATAATGAATAATTATTATTAAAATTATATTTTCATTACAGAATAGGCATGATCATTTTAAAAATTATGTTATTTTGATAAAAATCATTTATTTTTCTAAGGCAGAAAACATTTTATAATAATGATTTTAAACTGCTATAAGATCATTTCAGCTATGATTGAGAAAATTCTAGACTATGAAGGCTTTTAATAATTCCTCTAATGATTACTGGATAATGAATCAATTTTATTTTGATCTCGTACTGCCCCTTTGTCAGCGCTTGTTGCAAAAAGTGCATACTGCTTTAAGGCAAAAGAAACAGTTCTCTGACGTTGAGGTTTAAATCCGCCGGAGGAAAGAATACTGGCTTTCCTTTTGTCAAGATCTTGTTCCGTTACTTTTAATTCAATGATTCGTTCCGGAATATTAATACTGATTTCATCTCCATCTTCTACCAGGCCAATGATTCCTCCATTTGCTGCTTCAGGAGAGATATGACCAATACTTAATCCGGAAGTTCCACCGCTAAATCGTCCATCGGTTAACAGGGCACATTCTTTTCCTAAGCCTTTAGATTTTAAGTAAGTGGTTGGATAAAGCATTTCTTGCATTCCTGGTCCCCCTTTCGGCCCTTCATACCGTATAATAACGATATCCCTCCCTTGGATTTGGTTATTTAATATAGCATCAACCGCTTGATCTTGTGAATCAAATACCCTTGCTTTTCCAGTAAAAATAAAAATTGATTCATCTACTCCTGCAGTTTTCACTATACAGCCATCCTGAGCAATATTGCCAAATAAAACAGCCAAACCACCATCAGCAAAATAAGCATGTTCAATATCTCTGATGCAGCCATTTTGGCGATCCCTGTCTGATTGGTCAAAATAATTATTTTGGGAAAAGGCTTTTGAATTTCGGAAATTTCCTGGTGCGGCTAAAGCTCTTTTTTTGGCTGTTTCTAAAGCTGAAGAACGGGTGATATCATTTTCTTCAATTAATTGATAGATGTTTTTCCCGGTAACAGTTGAGCAGTTTTGGTGAATCATGCCTTTTTTGTCTAACTCACCTAAAATAGACATAATACCTCCGGCTCGGTTTACATCCTGGATATGGTATTGATCTGTATTGGGTGCAACTTTGCAAATATTGGGTACTTTTCTGGAAAGCCGATCAATATCTGCCATGGTAAAATTAACCTTTGCTTCTTGGGCAATTGCAAGAAGGTGAAGAACCGTATTTGTTGAGCCTCCCATGGCAATATCAAGGGCCATGGCATTTTCACAGGTTTCTTTTGTTACAATAGAACGGGGGAGGATTGTCGTGTTGTTTTTTTCATAATATTCTTTGGCCATTTCAACAATGCGACTGGCAGATTGCAGGTAGAGATCTTTTCTTAATTCATGAGTTGCCAGTAGAGTTCCATTGCCTGGTAATCCCATTCCTAAAGCTTCTGTTAAACAATTCATTGAATTCGCAGTAAACATCCCGCTACAGCTTCCACAGGTTGGGCAAGCAACTTTTTCAATATTGGATAACTCCTCATCACTAGTAACATCATCGCCACCTAATTTCATTACATCAATCAGATCATATTTCTTCCCTTTATAAACTCCAGCTTCCATTGGTCCACCTGAAACAAAAATGGCAGGCAGGTTTAAGCGCATAGCTGCCATAAGCATACCAGGTATGATTTTATCACAATTGGGAATACAGATCATGGCATCGGCTGCATGAGCGTTGACCATATATTCAACACTATCGGCTATTAAATCTCTGGAAGGTAAGGAATACAGCATCCCATCATGTCCCATAGCAATCCCATCATCAATGGCTATGGTGTTAAATTCGACTCCGAAACCGCCAGCCTGATCAATAGTTTGTTTGATCATTTGACCAATCTCACTTAAATGAATATGACCAGGAACAAATTGCGTAAAGGAGTTAACAATGGCGATTACTGGTTTGTTAAAGTCTTCATCCTTCATGCCATTGGCTCGCCATAAAGCCCTGGCACCAGCTCGAGTTCTGCCTTGAGTGGTTATTTTACTACGAAAGGGATTCATATTAACTCCTTAAATAAATTGAGGAAATATTGATTCGAATTATCAGGAGATAAATTAACACATTAGAAATAAAATGGCAAATAATTTATTATTAATTTAAGAAAAAAAGAATTTTATTACGGTTCTTATAAAAAAAGGGACGCAAACCGTCCCTTTTTATCAGCCGTTAATGACAGCCAGCATATCTTCAACTTTATCTCTTTGATCATAGTTTGGTTTTTTTTGGATGAGGATCTCCAAAACAGTTTTCGCTTCTTCATAAAGAGACTGGCCAAAATAACTATGTCCAAGTTCAAAATAAGCATTATAATATTCTTTATTGATATTTATAGCTTTACGGAATGCATCAATTGCTTCATTTTGTTTTTCAATTTTCTTGTAACAATAACCTAAATTAAAATATACTTCAGCATTGTTGTTATTTAAAGTAATGGCATTAACATAGGCATTGATGGCATCATCATAACGTTCCATATTTTGGAGACTGTCACCCATGTTGTTATATAATTTAAAATCTTTTTTGACTTTTACACCATCTAAGGCAATGGTAATGGCATCATCATAGCGTCCGTTGTCACTATATAAACTACTTAAATTAACATAATAAGTTACATCTTCTGGATCGTTCTTGATTGCATTTTGATAGTCTGTAATTGCTCCATCAACATCATTACTTTTTTCCTTTGCCTGAGCAGATATATAATAAAGATTCGCATTGGTATTATCAATTTTTAGTCCCTTTAATGTATAATTGATAGCCTCATTATTCTTATTTATATTTAAATAGGTATTTGATAAACTAATGTATGACACTAGTAAATCTTTTTGTTGTCGGGAATTAGATTGTGGATTTAAAGAGATGGACTTTAAATAATGATCTATGGCTTTGGTCATCTGATTTAAGTTTTCATAACAAATAGCCATTTTAAAATAATAATGATAATCATTTTCTATTTGAGCAGCTTTTTGATAATTATCTAAGGCTTTTTTATAGTCTCCTTTTTTTAATCGATAAACTTCTCCCAGATCACCATAGGCATGAACAAAATTGGGATCTAATTTAGCTGCTGTAGAATAATTATTAATTGCCTTATCATATTGCTTTAATTGATAAGAGGTCCTGCCCAGATAAAAATAAGCATAAACAAAATCTTTTTTAATTTTAACCGCATTGTTAAACTGAGTATAAGCATTATTAAACTTTTTCTGTTTGTAATATATTTTACCCAGGCTATAGAGAGCCTGATAATTTTGCGGATTGAGTTTAATGGTTTCAATATATTCTTCTTCTGCTAAATCCAGTAAACCTTTTTGATCATAGATTTTAGCCAATGTATAGTGTGCATTTTCTTGATTATTATCCTGCTTTAATGCATGTTTTGCATTTTTAACTGCATCATCAATATTCTGTTCATCTTCCGGGTCTTCTTCATAGAGAGCTCGAGATAATAATGCTAATGCCTCTGCATTATCTTTATCTAATTTTAATACTTCTTCAAATTTACTTTTGGCTTTTGCATAATTTTGATTATTGAGAGCCTCGATACCTTCATTAAGGAGTTGATTGATCTTATTCCGTTTTTCCTGTTCTTCTTTGCTCCCTTTGTTATTGTCTTCTGGTGAAGTGGTCCGAACAATAACTGGTGGAGGTTCATTTTTTTCTATGGCTGTGTTGACCTGATCCATGAGTTTTTTTAAATTTTCCTGTTCACTTTCTGTTTCCTGTTGCTTGGCCAGTAAATCATGCTCTTCTTTTTCTGTAATGATTTGTTGACGAAGTTTTAAAAGTTCTTCATCATTAATGTCTTTTTTTAAAAGTTCTTCCACTTTGTCCAAAGCTCTGTCATAATAACCTGCTTCCATATCCAGTTTGATGAGAGCAATAGTGTTTTTTTTGAAACTTTTATCTGGATCACCGCTTTTTGATCCAATTACAAAAAAAAGAGTTGTTCCGATTCCTATTATTAAAAGCACCACAATCACCCCGATGATAATGATGAGTTTTCGATTATCCATGTTATCTCCTTTTCCAGAGTATATCTGTGATATTAACATATTAGACAAAAAAATGAAAAGAAAGTTCTTAAGAATTATATTGTTTTTTACAATCAAATGCAATCAATGTAATCATCCTTTTAATAATGAAATTCAGCCAACTAGAGGTAGAAAAACAATCTTTCGTTAAAGCCTAAAAATTTTTACTTAAAGAAAA
>JAKSBL010000023.1 GCA_022361115.1 Spirochaetota bacterium
AATCCTGTGCAGCAACAGGAACTTCCTGTTTCAATTGCACTTGGCTGGTATTATTATAATCTTCATACATACCAGGTTTTACATTTATATAATCCTTTCGCAGATCTTTTATTAAATTCATTCGTTTATCACTAGCCCAGGCAGGCAATCCGTCTACCCCAACCATAAAACCGCCAGCTTTATCTGTTTTATAGGAAGCTTTTTCAGCCATAATGGTTTGTTCATCCAGTTTAGGCCCCTGTGCTGAAACCTCCAGCCATTTAAGACCTGCAAAAATCTGCTCATCAGTTGCTTCTGGTGAAAACATCCAGACATTTCCTCCAATTTGAGAATATCGTCCGGCAGGGCCAGCAGGCATACTAAAGATCGCTATATTATCTTTATCAATTTTATAAGTATTAATCATAAAGTCAAAAGCACCATGAAACTTGCCATTAAAAAATAACATTGCACCTTGATCGGTTGCTAAAATTTCCTGTCCTACCGACCAATCAATCAAATTATTATCTGGAAGAACATTGTATTTCCATTTCAAATCTTTGATATAGGTTAAAGCAGTTATTCCATTGGAATCATTAAACGTTGCTTTCCATTTTTTACCATTTTTTTTAACAAATTCAACCCCATGACTCCAAGCGATGTTCATAAAATGCCAGCCGCCGCAATTATTATTAGTCTCCATGATAAATCCAGCTGCACCGGTTTTTTCTTTGATTATTTTTGCAGTTTGAATTAATTCCTCATATGTTTTGGGTGCCAGTGGTATGCCATCTTCATCTACTAAACCAGCTTTTTTGAATAAATTCACATTACAAACCAAACCTTGATGATAACCATCCCGGGCAACACCATAAAGTTTGCCATTTTTTGATATGACTGGCAGCAGCTGCTGATTTATCTCCTTATCCCAACCTTCTTTTTTTAAATGACTAGAAATGTCTGCTGCAAAACCATTATCTATTATTTTTTGTGTTTCAGTAAACCAGGTTTCATACATAGTAGGCAGGCTTTTACTGGCTGCTTTTGGTAGAAATGAGTCCACTGCATACTGGTATTCATCACCTATTACTTCTATGTTATACTTTTTCAGCATAATCTTTTGGAATTGAGCATACAACTCCCTCTGATCTGGTTGATTTTCTCGAGGCCAGCTGCTGACAGAGATTGTAACTCTCTTCTTATTTCCTTTATCAGCAGTCTCTTTTTTACAGCCACTATAGATCATAAAAAAAACCAGGAAAAAGGCTAATAAAACCAGATAGCTTTTTTTGTTGTTTTTCATAATCAACTCCTTCTTTAATTTATAATATTTTTATAAAAGTGACTCAATATTTTTGAGTCAAAATATCCTTAACTAAGATTGTCCATTTATTAAATAGCGCCAGCAGACTTCACCGTTATGGATCAATTTCTTTTTATTAATGTAAATCTTAATTCCCTTCAGTGCCATATCAGTGCTATTAATGACAATCATATTAGGAGAAATCTCAAAAGTAATAAGTGTATTTAACCAAAAAACAGAAAACTTCACTTCAGTAAATTTTTCAGGGAATTGTGGTGCAATATGAATCGTTTTTGCTGTCAGCTGTAAACCACAAAAACCAAAAATTACTGTCATCCAGGCTCCGCAATTGGCAGCCGGATGTGTACCTCCGATATACTGAGGGCCGATGTATTGTTTGTATTGGCCATCAATATCTATCAAGGCAGTCTTTAAGAAATATTGATATGCTTTGTTGATTTTGTTGATTTTTGTACCCAGGAGGGAGTAGATACAATAACTTAAACTAGAGCCATGCTCAGTTCTTGGTTCATAATATTCCCAATTAATCCTTTTTTCTTCATCAGTAAAAGAATCAGCAAAAAGATAGATCAGTAAAACAGTATCTGCTTGTTTTATGATCTGAGTATGAGCCGCCAAGCCGTTTCCTCCTCCCAGGTATTCTGTGGGATGAATTTTTTGAGTAATGATTTCTTCTAAAGATATGTCATCCAGTTTAAAATAACCATCAAATTGTTCCATTAATTTAGTCTGAGGATCACATTGAGGGAGATAGAGGGCTTGTGCCATTTCTTCAAATTGATCCTTTAATTCTGCTATAGAATATAAATTGTTTAAATATTTCATATGATCAGGATATGAATTGCTGATTAAATCAATTACAAAAAGAGCAAAATCCAGCACCTCTTTAACCAGCCAGTTTGTATAACGATTGTTGTTTACCCTTTCATGATACTCATCAGGTCCAGTGATATCTAAAATTTCATAGCGATTTTTATCTTTTTTATAATAAGCATAGGAATAATAAAAAAGGGCACTTTCTATGACAACTTCTTCTCCACCTGTTAATAATAAAGTATGGTCATTAGTAATAGATATATATTCTTTAATTCCATAAACTATCGCACCATTAATATGAATCTGTTTATCTCTAAAATAGGTCCGCATTTTACGATTAGTAAAAACATCAGTAACATTAAAATGTGAACAAACATCATAGCCGGTTTCTTGGCTTTCCCAGGCATAAAAGACGCCCTGATATCCATAATACTGAGCCTTTTTTCTGGCTTCTGGCAAAGTATTAATCCTGTACTGAAGTAATTTTTTAGCAATTTCCGGTTGAGTATAAATAAAAACAGGCAGCATAAAAATCTCAGTATCCCAAAAAACTGCCCCTTTATAAACTTGACCAGATAATCCCCTGGCAGGAATAGAAAGGGATTGATGATTAGGTGTAATAATGAGACGGTGATAAATTGAGAAACGGAGTGCTTGGGCTGCCTTTTTATCTCCCTTTATTTCCACATCAAATCTTTTCCATAAATCATCCCAGAGCTTAATATGTTTTGTTTTTTCCTGTTCATAATCAGAACAAGAAAAATGTTTGAGAATATTTTTTGTCTTGTTAATTTGATTTTTATCCTGATCTAATGCAGTAAAATAAGCTGCCCCCTTAACAAAACTTATTGGGTTATCAGGTAGTAATAAAAAATTGCTTTGGTGAAGAAGAGCATGCTCTTTTTTTATTATTTCAGAAGGCTGTTTAAATCCTGCAATGTTTTCCATTACTTCAATATCAATTTCATTTTCAGTAGTTTTTGCCTTTACTTCCAGTAATGGATCATGATAATTGAATTCATGTTTTTTAAGATGAGGCCCATTGAGATCCCAGACATGCGTATCAATACCAGTCTCGATCAGCACCTGACAGGAAACTGTTGAACTCACAGTGTATTTCATGCATATAAGATGAATGTTTGCTAAAGAGGCAAATCTTTCTGATGTTACAGTGATTTGATTATTACCTAAAGTAAATACAGTTTTTCGTTTCAGAATTCCCCATTTAAGATTCAGGCATTGCTGATGAGAATCAACTTCCTGTTTTAAAACAGATAAACTTTGATTATCAACTTTTAAATGAGTATATAAACTATTGGGAAGATTGACTGGTTCCCGCCAATTGTCACCGTTTTGATTGTATAAACCAGCAATAATACAAGCAGTTTTTTCATTACTTGTATATTCATCTAAAGTACCTCTATAACCTAAATAACCATTTCCAATTAGCATTCTACTGCCATTTAATTCAATACGTTTGTTGTCAAAATGATCATCAATTAATAAAAAACTCATACACCTATCTCCGCATTTTCTTTTAAGGAGATAATAAGAGGCTTGTCTTTTAGCTGATATTCCTGATTACCAATTTTTACTGTAACTGTTTTTCCTTCTTCTAAAATAAAACATGCTTCTTTTTGATTTACGATAACCGAGATAATGTTTTCTTCATACTTCACTTTAAACTGATATTCTTCCCATTCTTTCGGAATTACCGGATTAAAGGCAAGAAGCTTTGCATCAGAACGCATTCCGCCAAAGCCATAGACGACATTAATCCAAGCTCCTGCCAATGAGGTTATGTGAAGTCCTTCCTGGGTATTACAATTATAATTATCAAGATCTAAACGGCCGGCAAATAAAAAGAAATGATATGCTTCTTGATAATAGTCTAATTCACAAGCCAGGACTGAGTGGACGGAAGGAGAAAGTGATGATTCATGAATACAGCGAGACTCATAATAATCATAATTAGCTTTTTTAATTGGCCTGGTAAAAGAGCTGTTATATAAAAATAAAAACATTAATACATCAGGCTGTTTAATCATATCATTCCGGTAAATCCGATCATATGACCAATGATGATAAAGGGGAAAATCATTGTTTGAAATTTGCCTGATATCTACATGAGGTAAATCAAAAAATCCGTCATGTTGTTCAAATAAAGCTGTTTCTTCATCAAAATGGATAACTATATTATCAAAAATATTCTGCCAAATCAGTATCTCATTATCACTAAGATTTAAACGTTTAACCAATTGATCAAAAAAATCCTTTTGCATTGTTTTAGATTGATTAATTTTTTCAATTGTATACTGAAAAGTTCTCTTGGCTAAATAATTGGTGTAACAATTATTGTGAACCATCATTTGGAATTCATCAGGCCCCATGACTCCATAATATCCCCATTGGCCGGATTTTTGGTCCTGCTGGGCACGGGAGGCTAAAAATCTACAAATCTGGATTAACATTTCCAGGCCCTCTTTTAAAACAAAATCAATATCTTTTGTTACCTGCTCATAATGCCAGATCCCATAGGCAACCCCTGTAGTAGCCTGCAGCTGGAGATTAGAATGCTGCCAAAGGGTACAGCTTTCTTTGCCGTCAATGGTAGCAATTGGATAAAATGCTCCCTGACAATCCAGTTCTTTTGATCTTTGCAAAGCTTGCGGGAGTGTATGATAGCGGTATTTCAATAAATTCTGAGCTGCCTGGGGATTGTTAAAAAGGTAATAGGTTAAACAATAGGTTTCTGTATCCCAGAAGGTATGGCCGCTGTAAACTTCGCCTGTTAATCCTTTGGCGCCAATATTAAATTGTGAGTTTTTTCCCTGATAGGTTTGGTGGAGATGAAAAATCCCAAAACGTATGGCTTGTTGGCTTTTTGTATCCCCTTCGATCCTTATATCAGAAAGCTTCCATATATTTTCCCAATATTTCTTGTTTTCTACCAATACCTCATGATAATCTGCTCTAACCATACTGTTTAAATCAAATGAATTTTTATTTTTTTGAATCAGAACAAATTTCTCAAATTGATACTGCATACCTTCTTTCATAGTCAATTCATAGCACATCATCCTGCAATTATGTTCGAAATGATAATTTAAGTATTGGAAGTTTGGAGAGGCATTTACTTGGGCAGCTGCTAATAGTTTTTGTTTGGTATTTATTGTTTCTGCACTAATAAAATGTTTATGTTCAGCATAGTCTTCTTCCAGACAATTCCAGAAATTGCTTTTTTCTCCTTCGTGGAGATTAGAAAAATCCAATCCTGTGGTCAGAAGCAAAGAACCGGAAAAATTCAGAGGTTCAATGGTAATCTTTTGTATTCCATAGTCAGTTTGAAACCTTCCTAGCAGGCGTTCAAATTTAAATTTAATCTTTCGTCCAGACTGGGTATTCCAGATAAATGAACGACTATAAACTCCAGTACGAAAATCAAGTTTACGAGTAAAATTACTAAACTGGGAAACTGCTAAGTCTAACTGTTCATCATCAACAATTATCCTGGTGTAAAGCCAATCAACAGTATTTACCATAAAGGCAATTCGGTTTGAAAGTCCCTGATAAGAGAGATTATTAATTATTTTTTCCTCATAGAGACTATTCAGATAAGAGCCAATCAATTGATTTCCAGAGTAACCTTCATCAAAATAACCCCGGATACCCATATATTCATTCGCTAATGAAAATAATGATTCAGAAATCTTACTCTTTTCAGGATCAAAACCATTTTCAATAACAGACCAGGGATGTATTTCATAGTATATATTAGAGCCTTTTTTTAGCATAAAAAATCCTTAGTTATACGCTTAACATAGAATATAAAAAAAAATCATTAGCACACTTTATAGAGATATAATATAAGTTAAACGTATAACTTTAATGTACATTTGTCAAGTGATTTTTAAAAAAAGAAAAAGAATAATCAAAAAATCTGTATTTAGAGTGCATTATAAAATTCCTGCAAGAGTACAAAAAGATAAAAATACAAATTCGTGATTGAGTATAAAACAGCTAATGATTTAAAATTATAAAAGGGTGTAATTATTACAACACCCTTTTATTACTGTTAATAGATCACTATATTATCAATATTACCTGTACCTGTTTGCTGAACAGGAGTTCCAATATCAGTTGAGATAATTAAGAGCGAAATGTATTCTACTACTAAGCCGCCGGTTAAGGCCTCGACCAGGGTAGGATAATCAGGATTGTTTTCATCTCTCCAACTGGGTTCAGTTATACTGGAAAAAGGGATACAAACTGTCACCCATTCTCCATCTGTCACTCCCAGACTAGCTGGGCGATAATCGGGTGAAGCATAAACCTGATTTAGAGAATCATTTTTTACATAAAGCTGAACGGCATCATCAGCATCTGATAATCTCACATCAAATTTTATACCCTCAAACTTCTCCCACTGAGATGAATCAATCTCATGGTGAGTAAATTCACAGTTACCCCAGAGAGCAGCGGCAGAATATTCGACTGCCATTGATGATTCTCCTTGGGATGCCTGAGAATTATCCAGATAAGCATGTGAATAATAACCATGATAGCCAGGATAAGTAATCCAAGGATCAATAGAATCTTCAAAATCAGATATTTCTAAACTACTGGATCCATTATCCTCTCCCGGCATAGTTGAAATTGTAGTATAAGATCCCTGATAGTTAGTCAGTTTTAATAAACTGGCTTGATCAGGTTTATACTCCAATTCCGGAAAATCCGGATTCACATACAAATAATTACTATTCTGCCAGCCATTTTCAATAACATAGCCAGAGGGAATACCCGTATCATTTGATTGATCGAACAACCCTTTAACGGACCATCTGTTTGACCAAAAACCATCTGGCACACTGGAGTTTTCAACCTTTCCGGTTAAATGTTCAACATGAATGTTATTACCTGAATACCTGTTGATTATCCTGATATGACCTGAATCGGTTTCTTCATAATACCAGTTTGCTTTAGGAGAAGCAGGATTTATTTGTTCATCTGTTTTAACAAAGGTAATCTCAGGCAGTATTAATCCATCATCATATAAATATTTGCCAGTTGCCTGATCCTGGATATTACAAGTTTCTGGTTCAATAACAGGCAGCAATGTACCCTCCAGGTAAATCTGGCTAATAAAAGGATTGGTAATATAATCAAACTGATCAGCAGACAACCATTCTTCTCCCAGCACATGAATATCATTGATGTATACCTTTTTAACGGTATGGTTATAATTAGCTCCCTTAACTTGTATTCTGGGTATTTTCCCTTCCAGAACAGTTACCCCAGAAATATGAACATTGCTTACTGTTCCTCTTTGAGTTCCTGGAGGTACAAAGGGGTTTCCTCCAATATAGATGTCTATTAAAACATTTTCACCATCTCCCTCACCCATCTGGTTATCCTCTACAGTGGTATTGATATAACTTACTCCATTGATTTTTGCTTCAGCACCGTTATGCAATGAGATAACTGGCTTGTGAAAATTATGTAAAACAGTAGTATTGATAAATTTTATATTATTCATTTCTGGTCCAATAGTTTCATAACCGACTTCCATGGACTGGGCCAGGTCTGTCCAGAGGATATTGTTGATGAAAAAAATATTTTCTGTAGAGTAGTCTTGGTATTTCTCTGTTCCGAATTCTCCAAAGTGGTTTTTAACTACCAGGGAATCATCCCAAGATCTTACAAAGCAGCCGCTAACCAGAACATTCTTAGATGACCGGATAGATATGCCATCTGTGTTTTGCCTGGCACCAATAACATCCAGGTTACGGATAACAATATTTTCCGATTTGTAGGAATTAACTGTCCAGGCACAATTACCCAGGAAAGAAATCCCACTGATAAATACATTACTGCAGCTGCCAATATTTAAAGGTACTCTCGGATCTGGACCACCCCATAATGTATTCCAGGATTTAACATGTTCAGTACGGGGATAAATATGCTGGTCCACAATTCCCCGGCCATATATTCTGACATTTTTAACTCTTTCAGGCCACATATAACATTCTACAATGGCACCGCCAGCAAAATAGACCTCCATATTATTATAGAAAATAATTTCACCAATATCATGATGATAGCCTGGAGCAAAATATAATGTTTTACCTTTCATATCATTTGCCGGGAGAGGGTCTCCAGGATTAACGACAATGACATTTGGATTCTTTATATTCGGACCAGGTAAAAATTTATCAATCGAAAGGTGCAGCACATCTGTATAATCATTATTGAATTCAATGGTCAGGTCTTTATGTTTCAAAACATCAACTGTGAAGCACAAAGTATTATCAATAATTTCATACTGGATATTTTCTTTAACCGGCCTGATTTTAACAGATTCCAGGTTTTCTTTTTTAATTTCAATTTTTACCTTACTCCTGAATTTAATAACATCAAACCTGGCATAGTATGCTTCACTGAGCACCATTTCCGGTAAATCAGGCTGATAAGGATCAACATAGGTTCGATTTAGGTTGACTTCGGTTGTGATTACATCAACAGCTTTACCATTGGCTGTTAATTCCAAGTCAGCAGTTGTTCTGGCTTCCTCAGGCATATCATAGGTAACAACATTGTTAAAAAAATGGTGATTTTTGAAATCATCATTTGTATTTTCCGCTATTAAATTATTAAGAATAAAAATTGAAAAGATGGCAGGTATCAGCAGCTGTTTTATTTTCATTCTATCCTCCAATATTTATTTTGGTTATGAGGTTCCTGCAAAATTAATATTTATACTTTGGTGTTTGCAAAAATATCGATTGTATAGTACTTTCATGCAGTAATTACTATAAATGTGGTTATTTTTGCAAGCTCCTCTCATGTTAAAGATGATTATTTTTATAATGAAAAGAGCTGAATTATTAATGACTAATCCAGCTCAATCTTTAATTTTACCAGTTATTATTACCGCCATCTATGATGGTGAAATCCGGACAGCCTGTGGTTTCTACCGAACCCAGAGTGCTGTTTAAAATAGTAGTATTTTTTACAGTTACAGAACCAATTGCTGGTCCCTGCCCTGCTTCCGGGCCGGGATCTGCCCAGATGCCATATTCTGCTGATCCGCTGATGTAAAGGCCATCAAATTCTGTATCCTGAAAAGGTGTATTTTCAGGAGATTTAGTCTGAAATTTGATCCCTGAATAAGTTGAATCCAGAACATCAATATTGATCAGGCGTATTCCAGTAAAATCATCAGTAGCTGCAAATAGCCAGATGCCAGGAAATTTTTGATGTCCCCAGAATTCCCCACCGCAGCGCTCAACAGTTATATCTTCGAAATAGGTATTACCGGAAAAACCGATAAAATTATAACCAAAATCCAGAGAGCTGATGGTTATTCCGGAGTAAACAAAGGTATCTGCAATATAGATATTTTCAGCCCGGTTTTCATAACCGCCATAAATAGCCAAGCCAGCTGCTCTCCAGGTACATATAGAGGTAAGATTTCTTAAGATATTGTGATGATTTCCATTACCTCCTTTATCAACTGCAGAGAATAATGCAAAAGAATCATCTCCTGATCCCCGGGAATATAAATTTTCCATCAGGCCATTTTCTGTTCCATTAGTAAAATTGACCATATCAGCATAAGTATTGGCAAATTTAGAATCCCGGACAATGATATTATCCGTGTTGGTTGTCCAGATAGGAGCTACTACATGTTCCACCCAGACCCGTTCGATAATAATATTTTCCTGATCTGTAATATCCCAGATTTTTCCCGGACCATTAACTCGGATTGTATAGTTTCCAAACCAGGAAAGATCACTAAATGTCATATCAGAATCTCCAACACCAAATCCTGAATCAGTATTTGCCCCATCCGGATTAGTGAAGAACCTGGTATGCCACATTCCTGCCCCCCGGACTTCATTTACACCCCAGATATAGATCTTGTTTGAGCAGATATAATCACCTGCCGGCAAGAAGATATTTGATTTGGAAGAATCATTGTTTACCTGGCTAATGGCATCCCTGATTGCCTGTTCTGTATAGCCAGAGACAATTACATAACTTTCCTTATCTTCCAGATCATCATAAGTCAGAGCTGGACCAACCATTTCCAGGTCAATCAGGTCAATGCCATAGTAGGAAGCATCATCTCCTATCCCTTTCATCAACCTAACAGTGTCCCCTGGATTGATGGTAAAATCCAGTAATTGATTCGCATCATCATAAATCATGCGAATAGAGGGGAATTCACCTGGTGTGGCATGACTTGGATTATTGGATAATTGATTATCAGAAAATGAATCTCCATATAACCAGCTATGTTTGGATGAAAGGGTGATTTTACCTTTCTCCTCATTATTTACCCATAAACTGATGGTAGCAGTAATACCACCGCCTCCAGGAGCATCAGGAATACAATTTCTGATTACTATAGCATTGGCAGATTCGGAAGCTATCCATTCTACATAATCTCCTGTATTTTGTAGTCGTACAGCCTTTCTTCCAGATGCTTCCCCAGCAAGAGTACCTAATGCTCGGGATGGGCCGACAACTAAAGCATTGGTATTTGCATCTTCTGCTTCATAGGTAATGAAAGGTACATTAGCACCACGACCAGCGTAGATACTTTTGGAAAATCCATTATTATCTTCATTGGTTTCTGTAATGATATTGTCAGGATCAACAGCTGCTGCAATATTATAACGACCGTTGGCAGGTACTGTCCAGGAACCAGTTAAATTGATTATTTCCGTAGAATTTGGTTGAACGGAACCGATTTTACTGCCTGTAAATGAATGACCAGCAATTTCAAGATTGACTTTGTGTTCCAGGTTATCTGAAGGATCGAGACCATTATTTTTAATGATTGCAGTAAAGGTTAGATTATCTCCGGCTTTGGGACTGGCTGGATTTGTAATGATATCATGAACCACTAAATCCGGGCCTGGTTTTCGAGAAACATCCAGTTGGCTTTCCAGGGTATTATTTTCTTCAATTAATTCTGTTGCATTATCCATTACATCTACCTGAGCGCTGATTTCATGAATACCT
>JAKSBL010000549.1 GCA_022361115.1 Spirochaetota bacterium
TCCCTAAAAAATTTTTTATACTTTTTGTCACCTGCTACATTTACTTTTGTAACGGATTTTCTAAATTTTTTATTTCTCAAAAGGTCGGTAAAGTATTTTTCCGTTATTATAATTTTTTTATTTGCCGGTTCTAAATATTGGATTAAATTATATGAGATGTCATTGTTTTTTGGGAACAATTTATATTGCAGGAATAATATACTAATCATAGTTAGTAAAAGGATTAGCTTTTTATCTGTCATTTGTTTGATTATACAAAATTTTTCAAATAATTCTATAAATTATTACTTAAAACAACAAATTATTTTCCAGATAAATCATCAGAAAATAAATCTAGCGATAAAGAAAAAAAATAAAAGAAAAAGCTATAGAACTGAGCAAACCTATTCTTTATGAACAAAATTTTTTTAATATGTATTTAATTAAACGTTATTCAAAATACTTAATTAATACTTGACTTTTACCGTAAATAGTATTAAAAATATAATGCGTCTGTAAGGAGTCGCCAAGCGTCTCCCAGAGCGGTGTATCACCGCATCTACAGTCGCTTTTTTTTTGATCTTTTAAGAGAGTTATATGATATTCTGCTATATAGATGAATCAGGAACACCTGAAATTCCTGGTAATTCTTCTCATTATATTCTTGCTGGTTTAGCTCTTCCAATTTCTGAGTGGAAAAAATTTGAACTATCAATTGAAAAAATAAAAAAAAGTACCAACTATCTGATAAAGAAATACACACAGCATGGATGATGCGAAAATATCTTGAGCAAAGTAGAATTCAAGATTTTTCTAGTCTTGATTATGCTCAAAGAAGATATGAAGTTGAAAAATATCGAAATATAGAATTACTTCGTTTAAGAAAAGCAAAATCCAAAAATTATAAACAGCAAAAAAAGAATTATAACAAAACCATTGATTATATACATCTTACATTTGACGAAAGAAAAAAAATAGTATTTGAGATTGCTAAAAAAATCTCAAAATCAGTTAATCTGAGATTGTTTGCTGAATGTATTGATAAGATTCATTTTGATCCAAATAGAGCAGTAAAGAGCATAGATGAACAAGCATTTGAACAATTGGTAACTCGGTTTGAATCATATTTGAAAATTTATTCGAAAATAGCAAACTCAAAACAATATGGATTATTAATTCATGATAATAATCAAACTGTTGCAAAAAGACATACAGAACTCATGAAGAAATTCCATAAAGGCGGAACATTATGGACTCATATTTCGAATATAATTGAAACTCCTCTTTTTGTTGACTCACAATTGACAAGTATGGTCCAAATGGCTGATTTATGTGGATATGCTTTAAGGAGATATGTTGAAAATAATGAGACTGATCTCTTTGATCTGGTTTTTGAAAGAGGGGATCGAAAGAATGGAAAATGTGTAGGAATTCGTCACTTTTCTGATGCGAACTGTCAATGTAAAATATGTCAGGCACACTAACGGTAATTATTTAAAACTGCTGATTTCATAGCGGATTTGACTGTACCTAGTATTTATTTGATCATTCTGGTTGATTTTTTTGTCAGATTTTTGTGTTTATGGAAGAAAACTTTAAAATTTATTTTGAGTTTTTTTTGTTTTTCATTCGGAAAATAATTGACAGCGATGATAGAATTGCCTATCATTTAAAAACAGATGAAGTTGATAGGATAGGAAATGCCGTGATTTCATTTGTATTTGGTAAACACAGGATATAAATGGAAGGTGATGTATTATCATGAATCCTTCGAGTCTCTCTACAAAAAAAATCCAAAACTTTAGTATAGACAGCAAATACAATTATGGAGGAAAATAGATGACTTCGGATAACCAGGAATTTTTGAATCAATTTAGTGAATATCTTAGAAAAATGAATATTACAGAATCTGCTGTGATAAATGATCTTAAAACAGCTCAAGAATACCTTGATTTTATTAAAAACAAAGATGGGGATTTGATCCGTTTATTTTTAGATCAATACAAAGATCAGGATATTGAAAATATCCTCAATTCTCTTTTACATTTCTTTATTTTTTCAAATCAAAATGAAGAAGCTGCAGAGGTATTTAAAATATCTGATGGATACAATATTCCGGATGTTTTTTATACACTATTAAAGGACGAAGGGTGTTTAACAGATAATTTAACTGATGCATTCTCTGAAAAAAAACCTAAACAATCTGCATCTGATCATAAAAAAGCTGAGTATTTGATAAATACTCATAATAAGCTTTTAGAAAAAATTGACCCGGAAAAATATGGAAACGCATTATATCATCTTGCTCATGGTTTAGGAAAAAGCTTAAAACCCAATAAAATATTTAATAAAAAAATAACTGAAGAAAATATTAATGAATATATTGAAACTATTTCTATTAATCTTTTTAGTGCTTTTACTGAATATTTTAAAAAACTTTATGAAATTGATGAAGAATTGAAAAAGGAATTTATCTTTTGTCTTGAAAAAATTAAAGAGGATTTTAAAATCACATATGATCCCCAAAAAAAAGCTTTAATCACTCCAAAATGGCCCTATGATCCTATTAATTATTATAAACAAAGTGATTCTATAAAAAAGCGCTATGCGATTTGTCATTGTCCCTGGGTTCGTAATTCTATTTTGGAAAACAAAAAAATTCATAAAGATTTTTGTAAATGCAGTGTTGGTTTTAACAAAAAAACTTTATTTGGTGATATAGAAAAAGATTTACCATATGAAATTCAGGAAACAGTATTAAATGGAAGTGATCGTTGTGTGTTTTTATTTTATTTATCCGATTTTTTTGAGAAAGGAAATGAAAACAAACCATAAAAAATGATGGAACTGTCCTTTCTTGTTACCCGGAATTTAATATATCCCCTCACTCTCTGTGAAAATACCCGATTTTATCATTAAAATCATGTTTATTGATATATTGTGAACACATGGGCTTATAATCGTATTCTCCTTTTTTGATTATTTTATATGCAGAATGGAGAATAAATCCTTGTAACTCAGGCACCCAGTAAAAAGTGAGTTGTTGAGCATTCACCTTTTTTGGTTCCGGTGGCTCTAAGTCAAATTCAAACCAATATGTTTTCGTGCCGGATTTAAGATCAAGAATGATATAATTTCCTTCTATCCTGTAACTTCCTTTTACAATTAATTCTCCATTTGTAGCGCCGATTAAGGTAGTTTCCTTGTAAACACATTCATTATTGGACAAAAACTGGATTGTGTAATCACTTAGCCCTTCTTCAGTTGATTCCGATGACGCAACAAATGTCATACCATCAGAAATTGCAGTATCCAAACTTAAATTAAGGGGACGGTAATCAGAAAGCATCCTTATTCCACTTACATAATTCAGGCAAGTATCATCCCATTTGCTGCCTTTATAGATAGAATGGATTTTCAGTTTAACTTTTTTTGTTTCTTTTGGTAAAGTGAGCATTTGGAAATTAGCATTATCTTTTAATTCAGCATCAAAAGAAAAGTCGGGCTGATTAGAACTGACCCGAATTTTTTTTATCCTATTATTGTATTCATACAGTTCAGGACGCTCAACAGATACAAAACCATTTGAAATAATTAATGTGTGAATGGCTGTATCGAATTCAAGTATAATAAATTCCCCTAGACCTGGGCCCGGTTTACCTTCAACCCATGCCCCGTCTTCACTGGAATAAGTTATGCGTTCTGCAGAATGTCTTTTTTTTCCCTCTTCTAATACAGAGCTGGCAGTAACAGTAAATTTAGGTATAGTATCATTGATATTTCCATTAAAAAAAGCATCAGCTCCAGGATCCCTCTCTGCTAAAGCTTTATTTAGCATCAATCCGCTGCCGGACTGGTTATCGGAATAATATATAAATAGATCATTATGAAGAAAGATAAAATCCTGTTGCTCAATATCAAAACTTTTATTTTCTTTTGTAATAAGAAAAGGAACTTTATTTTTTGTAATTATTTGATAATCTTGATAATAAATTCCGCCTGGTAAGGCAACTTTTAAATAATAATTAAATATGACACGATTATTGTCCATACTTTTATATACCCGTTCTTTGGTGTATATATTAAAACAAAATAGATAAATAATTGCTAACAATAAGATGAATTTTTTCATCTGTTCACTCCTTATATCTAAACATCTATTTGGAAGGTAAAATACTGTAATATCTACACTTTGATAGTATATCACATCACATTTGTAAAAACTAACTAACGGATAAAAATGTCTATATTAACTGTACCCTGGCAGCTTCCTGTGTTATGTTTTGTGCGGCTAATCAAGGATTGGGAACCTGCTGGATTAATTCTGGCCTGAGCATAACAGCAAAAAAGCCGCTTAAAACCCTTTCAATTACAGATGATCTAACAATTGTCGTCCCGATTATCCTTGGGTATCCGGCAGAAATCCCGGATATGCCCAAAAGAACTGCCCCGGAAATTGTATCGTTCAGGTAAAAGAGCAGTTCCATACAGACCAGATACGTTATAAACCGTACCATTGATTGTATGCAGAAAGTTTAAGAACATTTTAAAAATTGAGTGATATTTTTTAACTGAGGTTAATTTGAAAATGCAATAAAACATTCTACTGAATATATTTGGTATGAAGCTGGAACACCTTTAGCAAAATTAATAAATTCAGATATAAAAGTAAATGAACTATTTAATAAATTAATAATTGCTAAAAATTGGAAAAGTAGATATAATATTGCAGCTTTGTTACCTTTTTTTCCAAATAATATAAGAAAAGAACAACACCTTTTAAATAATATACAATTACACCCGTCTCTGGTGTAAAAGAACTTTATGCTGATAAAGGAGTAACTTAATGCTTTCTAAAAAAGGATTAAGAAATATTAAATACAATGGACTTGAATATGGTTGGAAAATTCGTTCTAAACCAACTTATCGTCAAGGTGCATTTGAAACTCCGATGACTTTAGCTGTACAATCAATGGTTACAGATTCTCCTAAAATCCTGCATGTTACATTAAACATTACAAGGCCAGATAATTGGATTAATCCCCACAATTTAACAATTTCTCCAAAAATTATTAAAGATATCATTGAAAAAGCTTTGAAAAGCGGTTGGCAATATGACAAAGGCGGTAAACCATACGAATTTAAATATATAATCAATACTAGTTAAAAATTGAGCAAAATATAATTGACAAAAACACCGAAACCACTTTTCTTCCTGTCCTGGATAAAAATAATCTTTAAGTTCATTAAGTAAAAATTCAGTTCGTCAGGCCATACCATCATAGCCGAAGTTTTCAAGATCATTTTCAACAATGCTAAAAATGTCAAATTTATTGAAAAAGAATACCCGTTTTTTTAATTTGATGGGTTTAAGTTGAAAGAATATGTGTATAAATGATACACATAACAGCTGTTATGTGAAATACTCAATTAAGTATTCCTTAATTTGCATTATTTACCATTGATTGAAACACTTGAGTATAGTCTTTACCTTAATCTTTTTTCATCTGAACATAGCTCTTTTTATAGTCTTTTTGAATTTCTTTAAATTATTGATGTATATTTTAAA
>JAKSBL010000083.1 GCA_022361115.1 Spirochaetota bacterium
AGTTACCACTGATATTGCCTGTATTGAAGCTGTAGTAGATTATGTACAGGCTCATAGTTCAGCTGAAATTATTGTAGCCGAAGGGAGTGGTACGAGTTTCAGTACAGTTGAAGTTTTTAAAAACCTCGGTTATTATGGTTTGTTAGACAAAGGTGTAAAGCTAAAAGATTTAAATGAAGAGAAACTGGTAAAATTAGAAAAATCAAATTTTCAAGTCATT
The DNA here is from genome assembly GCA_022361115.1 of Spirochaetota bacterium. Lineage (GTDB taxonomy): Bacteria > Spirochaetota > GWE2-31-10 > GWE2-31-10 > GWE2-31-10 > JAKSBL01. Next base: position 221 of record JAKSBL010000083.1, read on the forward strand.
CCTCAATATTATATTCCTGAAATAGCTCTTGATCATTTTATTTTATCTGTTCCTGTTTTAAAAGCTCATTCTATTGCTGATGTAACTCTTGGATTAAAGAACATGATGGGATTTGCACCTCCGAAGCATTATCAGGTAGGGGGACATTGGAAAAAATCTTTTTTTCATACCAAAATGCATGAGTCCATTATAGAAATGAATGCCTACCGAAAGGCTGACCTGGTTTTGCTGGATGCAACAGTGGGATTAGCAGATTTCCACCTAGGAGGAAGAACCTGTAAACCACCTGTTAATCAATTGGTAGCTGGATTTGATCCTGTTGAATTAGATAAAATCGGGAGCCAATTATTAGGTTTTAACTGGCAGCAAATCAGGCATATTGCAGATTTTTATACTTATTTACAAAAGTATGATACTTAAAAGCAAAACTTCATTTTTTTAATGAAATGTTTATTTATAATGGTTTTAGTTTAAGCTTATAAAGTAAGATAAGTTCTGATTCTCTCTGGTATATCAAAACCTAGTTCTAATGCTTTGCTAAAATATAATCTCGCTTTTTTTGTCTCTCTTGGAGTGATGGAAAGATAACTGATTCCCAAAAAATAATTTAACTGAGCAGAAGATTCATATGCTAAATATGCTGATTCAAAATTTTCAATAGCAAAGGCATAGTTGTTTGTTTCATAGTAAGAAAAACCTAGAAGAAAGTAACAATCAAATAAGTGAGTTGATTGGATATTTTTATAGATTTTTATGGCATTTTCCAGATATTTAAAAGCTTCTTCATATTTTTTTTGATAAATCAAAGAACGGCCCATTCCATAATAACCTTCCGGACCTTTTCTATCAATTTTAATCATTTCTTGATATTGCTTTTCAGCAGCTTGAAAATCTTTTTTTAAAATATGAACAGCTGCTAAATTCAAGCGGATGTAATAATCCTGAGGGAAATAATGGATGACCTTTTCATAATAATTGATGGCTTGATCTAAATCTCCCATCATTCGATATGTTAAGCCCATATTCCCTAAAGCATAATAATAATTAGGTACAATGTCCAGGGCTTGCTGATAGAGGTCAATAGCCTGATCATATTCCAATTTTTTATAATGACTCACTCCCTTATTATAAAGTTCACGAGCTCTTCGTTTCATGTCTTCAGTGATTTCATCATCGCTTAATAATTTTTCGATGGCTTTTTTGGATTCTTGAATCTCTGTGGTCAAGTCATCATTAGTAGCTAATGTAATTTCTTCAGTAAGAAAATCAGTCGTTTCATCAACAATCATCATGTTATTTATATCGGATGGGTCATCTGTTATGGGTTTGATTTCAGCAGTTTTTGGTTCTTCGACCCTCTCTTCCTGTGGTTCTATCAACTCAGCTGTTTGAGTTTCCTCAGATTGATGATCTTCAGTTTGAGTTTCATCAGCTTTTGATTTACAGCTGCCAAGTAATAATAAGACAAGAATGAGAAAAACGAGAGTTTTTTTTAACATGGTATTTTATCCTGGATAATTTTTTATCAGTAAATCGAAAGTCGAGTTTTACCTAAATTAAAGTTTACTGGAGTTTTCCTGTTAGCTTTTCGTTAAAATTCAAAGTGAATAAAAACTCGATTTTTCACTAAGTATATTATTTAATATTTCGACAGTTTTAAAAATATTATAACAGCAGCTTTTTTAAAAAACTTTACCAAGGGCTGTAATACAAAACATACTTTTTTGTATTACATTCTTTCGAGGGCTTCTATTCCCATTAAGCTTAATCCAATTTTTAATACAGTATGAACAGCCTGGCTGATCATTAAACGAACAACTCGGATATTTTCCTCTTTGGCTGTGGCAATTGGGTGGTCATGATAAAATTTATTAAAGTATTTCGTTAAGTTATATAAGTAGGTACAGATATCAATGGGGGATAGAGTTAAGGCGGCTTTTTCAATTACTTTTTCAAATTCTAGTAAATTGGAAATTACTTGCCATTCTTCAAAGTTAAAAGCATAATTTTTTAAATATTGAGGATCCTTTGAGTAATTCCCTGCTTTATTCAGTAATGAATTTAAACGGGCACAAGTATACTGGAGATAAGGACCGGTATTCCCTTCAAAACTAATGGATTGTTCTGGTATAAAAAGAAAATCTTTGGTGGTGGAAAAGTTGAGTAAATAATACTTGAGTGCTGCCATGCCTACTTTTTCAGCAACTTTCTCTTGTTCAATATCATCCCAGTCTGGTTGCTTTTCTTTAATTATCTTTTTAGAAAGATTGTATAGAGTATCCATCAGATTATCAGCATCTACAACTGTACCTTCACGGCTTTTCATTTTACCTTCCTTAAGGTTAACCATGCCATAGGAGAGATGGTAACAATGATCTACCCAGTCATAACCTAATTTTTTTAAACTGGCAAAGAGAGTTTGAAAGTGGTAATTTTGTTCTGATCCGACCACATAAATCATTTTAGAGAATTGATATTTATCATACCGTTTATAGGCAGTACCTAAATCCTGGGTAATATAAATGCTGGTTCCGTCACTTCGCATTAGGATTTTTTTATCCAGTTTCACATCTTCATTATCAATCCAGATACTTTTATCAGTTTTCTGGTAAAGAACCCCTTTTTCCAGCCCCTGCTGAATGATGTCTTTCCCTAATAAATAAGTATCGCTTTCAAATTGAATCTCATCAAACTGGATACCCATCCGCTTATAGGTTTCTTGCAATCCTTCTAAAGTCCAGTGATTCATCTTTTTCCAAAGGTTTCGTATCTCTGGATCTTTTTCTTCCCAGCGCTGTAACATGGTTTGGGTTTCTTTTTCCAGTTCAGGATTTTTTTCAGCTTCCTGGGTAAATTTAATATAATAGTCTCCCACAAAATGATCACTTTTTTTACCTGTATCCTGTGGTGTTGCTCCATTTCCAAAATGATCATAGGCCAACATGGATCGACAAATATGGACACCTCGATCATTAACCAGATTGAGTTTAACCACTTCATAACCAATTTTTTTCATCAGACGGGCAACTGTATCTCCTAAAACATTGTTTCGGCAATGTCCTAAGTGGAGTGGTTTATTGGTATTAGGGCTGGAAAATTCAATCACTACTTTTTCATTGCGCGGTTCTGAAGTAGCAAACTGGATATCCTGGTTAATAATGGTAGTTAACAAATCTTGAGCAACTTTATTTTTATTAAAAAAAATATTGAGATAAGGGCCTTTTGATTCTAATTTTTCAATTAATCCATTCACAGGGATATTTATCTTTAATTCTTCTGCAATTTGAACCGGACTCTTTTTCAGAGTTTTTGCATATTTAAAAAGAGGATAAGCTAGATCACCTAATTCTCTTTTGGGAGGTATCTCAGTAATTATGTCTGTTTCAGTGATATCCAGTTTTTTCAGGGCGTCCATTATGATTTGATTGACCTGGTTGATATATTGATTGATTAACTGCATCTATTTTACTCCCTATATGATTTATGTAATATCAAATGTGCTAATAAAATTTTTCCTAGTTTACACTGAAATAGGGAAAATATCAATATTTTTAAGGTTTTTTTCCTGCTTTGACGGATATTTCGTTATTATAAATAATAAGGTGGCTCTAAATCACGGGGAATAATAGTTTAAATAAGAAGTTTTACTTTATAACCATTGAGGTGGTTCTGTGTTAATCTCTTTATGATATGTATAAAAATAAAGAATAATTTGAATTCCTACAGTGATACTGTTAAAAATATAAAGAAAAATTACCTTATCCATATTAAAGAAATATTTATAAACTGCACCGGATAAATATCCAATGAAGATTAAAATGTAAAAAACCGGAGTCGCCCCTTTTACTGTCTTTGATTTCCAGGTTTTATAAATGGAGATTGGCCAGGAAACACCAAAACAAACCAGCATGATTATTTCAAAAATTGCACCATTTTCTAACATTTTCTTTGCTCCTATTTGTCTAGTTTTCTTTCCAAAGGAAAAATTTTTCTGCAAATCTTTCTTTTATTTTTGTTATTTTATCTTTTTCATTATTTTTTTTATAAATTTCCAGCATTTGTATCATGCTCTTTTCTACCCAGTAAATATCATTGGCATGGAGGTAGAGAATTTTTAAATACTCTTTTAAAGCCGCACTCTCTTTTTTTAGTTTCTCATAACAGAATGCTTCTAAATATTTAAATTCAGGTGAAATATTGCTGATTATTTTGCTGGGAATCTTTTTGATCATCTTGAGAGCTTGTTGATAGTTTTTATCTTCAATTTCTAAATGTAGATAATCTAAGAAAATTTGTTGAATATAATACTCTTCTATATTTTTATCCTTTAATAAATTGAGTAACTGATCTTTTAATTTAGAACGTTTATTATCAACAAGATACTGGATGTAAGCTGTTTGATAGGGGATTATAGCTGGATATTGCTTTTGGTTTGCTGATTTTTTGATTTCTTCGGTTTGGTTGAGTTTTATTAAAATCGAGAATTCCAAGAGAGACAGATATTGAGAATGAAATTTTTTCTGTAAGTGATAAATTATTTGCAGTGACTCAGTATATTTTTGGTATTTATAAGCCAATTCAATAAGAAAGTACAGCTGATGTTCAGCTAAATTGGTTAGATGATTTAAAAAGTGACTCAGTATGTTTAATGATTCTGTTGGAAAAAGAAAAAGAAAGTATTGTTCGCATTGAAAGAAGAGAATAGCAGTATCCTGAGTTTTGCTAAATACAGTTTTTGCCTGGTCAATCTTTCTATGGTGTAAAAAGTCTTTAAAAATTTCTTTTTTAATAGATATGGATTGGGAATCAAAAGCTAAATCAGATTGGTAGAGGTTGTATTGCTGTTCTAATAAAGCTGATTTTTTTTCTTTGATTAAGCTGATAGTGAAGAGATAAAACAGGTCTTTAAAATTCCCCTTTTTATTTAAAGGGCCTAAGGATAAAATATATTTGATAATATCTGAATATTTTTCCAGTTTATAATAAGCATAAACCACTGCATAATGATTAAAATCATCCAGTTGTTGAGAACTGGAAAAAAAGCGGATTACTTCTGAATACTTTTCTCCTTTGAGCAGGGTATGAGATATTTTTATCTCTGTTTGCTGAGTTTTGCCGTATTTTTCTTGCCATTTTAAATAATATTCATAAGCTTTATCATAATTTTTAATATTATAATGGGCATTTCCTAATTGCAGCAGGATTTCCTGAGTACGATAATCTGTAGCTTTATTATTGAGATAAACTCGATAGCAATAGATCGCATCTGCATATTCACCCAGATCAAAAAAAAGTTCTCCTTTTTCTGCAAAAGATTCGTAATAAACCTCATTACGGCTCCTCTTTTTTTGTAAAAGACTGAATTTCTTCATTGCATGGTTTAAGTCTCCTGCTTTTTTAGCACAGATTGCTTCCATAAATAGTACTTTTTCATATTTGGGATCTTCTAGAAATTCTTCTGTCCAGGATGTTAATAAAATTTGTGCTTTTTCAAAATTTTCAGTTTGATAAAAAGACAATGCTAATTGATAAAGAAAGTAATTACGATTATCTTTTGATAATTGATTTCCCATGTCTCTGTGTTGATAAAATAATGATAATGCCTGTTGATCTTTTTGCTCAAAGGCTAGCTGAAAATATTGTAAAAAGCCAATTTCATCCAGTTGAGTTAGCTGAATCCTTTTATAGTATTTAAGGCTCTCCTTTTTCTGGTTTTGGCTGAAAAAAAGATCAGCTAAAATAAAAATAATTTCTTGATATTGATCATAATTTAACAGCAAAGAAATAGCCCTTTCCTGTTTATTCATATCCAGATAGATAAAGGCTGCTTTTTTTACCAGTTCCAGATCCTGATTATTGGAAATAACTTGCAACAAAAGATCAATAGCTTGCTGATACTCTTTCATCTGATAATAAATATCTGACATGAGTAAATAAATTTCAGGAATAAAATCAATGACATGACGCTGAAAAAAAGTAGCAGCTTTTTGATATTGTTTTAATTGTTGATGACAGAGAAGAAAGTTATGAATAATATATTTTCTGTCTGTTGAATTTAATCCTTTTTCAACGAATAAAGTTTCTAAAAACTGGAGAGCATTAGTATAATCAGCTTGATTAAGGAAATAATTGATAAAGTATTTATTGATAGTGATTCGATAGGTTTGGAAATCCTCTGTTTCAAAATACTGATGAGCCTTCTGTAGTGCTTTCTCTTCATTTCCGATTTGAATATTATTCTCAATTGAAATATAATAGAGCTTTTCTTTTTGTTCTGGTGTATTGATCTGATCAAATATTTTATCCAGATAATTTTCAGAAGATTGATATTGGCTGGTAAAAAAATAGCATAAGGTTAAATAGTAGTTCAGGGAAGTTTTTTGATCCCAGGCTTTAACTTTTGTTAAATACAATAAATTATCGATAGCTTCATTATATTTTTGCTGCCTCAGTTGTGAAAGTCCAAGATAATAATGACATTTCAAATAATAGAGAGAATTGGGGTAATTATTAATAATTTCTAAAAACGCTTCTTCTGCCAGGTCATAATACTGGTCTTGATAAAAGGAAAGTGCAACCTTGTAATCTTGGATTTCATCCGCCTGCAGAGTATATGGAAGAGTTATTAATAAGAAAAGTATCAGTTTCTTCATAATTCTGTTTTTAGAGGTACTTTTTTTTTGCTAAAACCTCTTTTTAAAGTCTATTTTATAACATAATATTTTAAATTTAGGAATAGTTTAAAAGTAAATCCTGCGGATCAGTTAAATTCATTGGATTTTTTTAAAGTTTCTTTGAAATAATTTTTTTTTCAAATTATAATCGTATATATCTTAACTATTATTTGAACTATTATGGGAGCTGATATATGCAAAAGCTGGATAGCCAGAGTCTTATTCGTAAGCTTCATTATGAAAATGAGAGAATAGCTGTTATTGCTAAAATAGTGTTGGGAAGTTTAATTATTGTTAGTGTTCTGTCTGCAATGAAGCATTTAACAGGCAATGCTATTGGTGGTGCTTTAATCACTATTATCACTACTGTGGTTACCAATACCATTTTTATTATTGTTCACTTTAAAAGGGTAGATAAATCAATCTATCGCTATTTAATATACTTGTTAGATATTATCGGAATGATGATATTATTAGGGTTGTACTCTTTCTCCCCTCATCTTCCAGCAGATTATGGGCTGGAACATCCAGGGATTATTGGCTTAATCATAGCAATCATAGTATCTACCGGTTTTGCCGGCCGTCCCCCTTTAACCATAGCTGTAGGATTATTTGCTATCCTGTGTGAAACTGTTTTTGTTGCTGTCTTAAGAGCCAGGGTGTTCCCATTATCAGTACGCCTCATGATGCTTTTTTGTTGAAAGGGACAGTGGGAATGCGCATGGAAATGTATAAAATGGTTAGTTATCTGGCCATTAGTATTGCTATCTGGTTAGTAGTAAGGATGAACACCAAAATAACAGGAGAAATTCAGGATTATTCTTCTCATCTGGAGAAAGATGAGAAAATGTTAACCGATATTTTTAGCCGATCATCTAAGCTGACTACACATATTGCCTCAACCAGTCAAAAACTCAATGATATGGTCAGCCTTTTCCAAAAACATATGTTAACCATGAGTACAAAAGTTGCAGATATTTTGCAGGTTTTTAAAAAGCAGACTCAAATTGCTGAAGTTAGCGGAGAGAGTATTTCCAGTATGCTGACCATGCAGAAAGAAATCCAGGAACAAATCAAAAAGCAAAATCAGCATATTCAGCAAAATAGCCTGAGTTTTAATGAAATCATGGAAATGATACGTAAAATTGAAGAACTCAGTAGTAATACTAATAAAGAAACAGAAGTATTGGTAGATCATGCTAAAAAAGGAACTGAATCTGTAGAAACTGTTTATCAGGTTAACCGAGAAATTGACCGGGCGAGTAATGAAATAGAAGAAATGATTCAAATCATTTTTGAGATTACTGAAAAAACCAATATTTTAGCTTTAAATGCTGCTGTTCAGGCTTCTCATGCTGGAGAAGCTGGTAAAGGATTTTCTGTAGTAGCTAGTGAAGTCAGGAAGTTAGCCAACCAATCCTCCCATAATGCATCGGTTATTTCTGGTCAGATAACTGAGATGAATAAAAAATCAGCTACTGGTTTGGAATTTTCATCCTTAATCAATAATCAATTTTCTGAAATTCTTTCCCGGGCTGAGAAATCTTTTTCCATGATTTCAGAGATTGCAAAAGCCAGTAGTTTACAGTTTAGTGAATCTCAGAAGTTAATGCAAAGCAATACTATGGTGGTGAGTTCAGCTGATTCTATCCATGATCTAACGGATAAACAGACCAATCATACTTTTCAAGTTAATGAAGAGATTAAGGAGCTCATCACATATGTAAAAGGGGCAACTGAGGCAGCTCATTCCTTAAATTCTTTTATTGCTGAGATTGACCAGGGGATGAAAGAGATCTCAGAAATTGCTCAGTCCAATCAAACTTCAGTTTTGGAATTAGAGCAAATGTTGCCAGATAAAAAGGAAAAAGTTTGACATCTTGTTTTGTATTTTTTATACTATCTATAATTATAACTGAAGAAAAGAATTTTTAAACACAAAATGGTTTCTTTTTTCTGGGAGGGGGGATTTAAATGCAGAATAAAGGGATACTTTTTTTTCTCCTGGTTTTCAAATTTACAACTCTTTTATACTCAGCTGATCAA
>JAKSBL010000535.1 GCA_022361115.1 Spirochaetota bacterium
TTTTTGCAGTATTACTTTTCTAGCTGTTATCATTAATCAAAATTGGCTTATTATATTTTATTAAAATATTACCACCATCAAACTGGAATTGCAAGCAATTTAAACTCAGGGCGACCATGAAAAACCCTATAAAAAATCCGACCAGGTTGTATCTGGCCGGATTTTTGTGTTTGATAATTAGTTTATTGGTAGATATACTGTTGCATATCTGGATTATTGACATTATCCTGAGTAAAGACTTCAAAGCCTGTACTGATATGTTTAGGTACCTTAGTTTTGTTGGTGAGGTATTTATAACCCCATTCTACTGCTAAAAATCCCATTTCTGCTGGTTTTTGTGCTAATACTAAATCGACTTCACCTTTTTTTAAAGCTTCGATTAATGTTTGAGTAGCATCCCAGGATGCTATTTTAACTGCCCCAGTTAATCCAGCATTGACTACTGCTTGATAAGAACCCTGAGCACTAAATACATTAACACCAAAAATACCTCCAATTTCTGGATCTTTTTGTAAAGCTGCTAAGGTCAGAGCTTGAGCTTTTTGTTGAACATCCAGACAGTAATCCATTCCAACTAACTCTACATTAGGTAGTTGATCAACACCTTCTTTAAAGCCTTCTCCTCTTTCTACAACAGATGAAGTATCAGGATTAGTATTCATACAATAGACTTTCCCTTTTTCTCCTAACATTTTACCTAGTTCTTTGGCGATGAGCACACCACCTGCTTTATTGTCAGTACCGATAAAAGATAAAGGAAAAGAATAGTTACTATCTTTAGAATAATCTCCATCACCTAATTTGGTATCTACAGTAATGATTTCTATCCCTTTGTCATAAAATTTTTTTAAGGGAGCGATTAATGCATCAGATGAAGTTGGTGCAGTAATAATCAGGTCTATTTCTCCCTTTGCTGCAGCTGCTTCTAAAATTGGAACTTGTGCTTCCGGGCCCCAGGATTTAGGATACTCAGCAATCATTAAATTAATACCATATTTTTCTGCTGCTTCTTTCACACCTCTTTCCATAGTAAAATAAAAAGGATCAGCAACACCTGGAACAAATAGTACTGTTAATTCCTCACTTTTGCTGGATTTACAGCCATTCAGAACAAGAGCTAATGCGGCAATGCAAAGAATGGTTAAAAAAACCACCATTATTCTTTTTTTCATCTTATCCTCCTCTATTATTAATCAGGAATGAAGATAAGTGTTTCTTTCACTCAAACACCCCTGTTTTATATCAATATTTAAAGCAATATAAATGCCAAAATGAAAGGTTAATTTTTTCCATTTCTATTCATTAACCAAATGAAAATGGATCCTTAGGTAACCAACTAGTGGATACTAAGGTAACCAGTTTTATTCTGTTAAGTTATTCAGATAACAATGTTTTCTGAAATTTTTATGATGTTTTAACGGTTTCTGACCCCACAATCAAGCTAACAATTTCTTTTGTATTGGTATTTTTTGTCGTTTTTTCTCCAACCTTGTTTCCTCTGCGCATGACTATTATTCGATCTGATACCTCAAATACATCATGCATCTGATGACTGATGATAATAATCCCCAGACCATGGGATTTTAATGATTTTACCAGATCTAAAACCTGCTTCTGTTGTTCTACTCCCAAAGCAGCTGTCGGTTCATCCATAATTAAAATCCTGGCATCCCAGTAAATGGATCGAGAAATAGCAACAGCCTGTCTTTGGCCGCCAGATAGAGTTTTTATTTTACTTCTTAATGAAGGAATTTTAATTTCCAGCTTCTTTAATACTTTCTCAGACTCATTAAACATGTAATCATGATCTAAGACACTGAATAATCCAAATTTTTTTTTCAGTTTTTCTCTGCCTAAAAAGATATTTGAGTATACATTTAAATTATCAGCTAAAGCCAGATCCTGATAGATTGTTTCAATACCCTGGGAAATCGCTTCCATTGGGTTGGTAATTTTAACCTCCTGGTTGTTAATGAAGACCTGACCTTTATCAGGATGATAGACTCCTGAGATAATTTTAATTAATGTTGATTTACCTGCCCCATTGTCACCTAATACGGCAACAACTTCACCAGGTTTTACTCCTAAACTAACATTGTTTACCGCCACCAGTCCTCCAAATCTTTTGGTTATATTTTTAACTTCAAGTAAATAATCCATATTTATTTCCTTCCTTATATTTAGTTGCTCTTTAATGCTTTTTATAAATTTCTACCATTGTTTTACTAAGTTAATTCCTTGTGGATTAATTCTGGGAAAAACTGATCCACTAAAACGGCAAAAACTAAAATCAAGCCAACTGCAATGTATTTATCAAAAGTTGGTATTCCATACATTCTTAAACCTGTTTCTAGTACAGCTAAAATTGTACACCCAATGACTGTTTTCCCAACCGTCCCGATTCCACCGTAAAGACTGGCACCACCAATTACTACTGCCACAATAGAATCCAGTAAAAAACTAGAACCAGCATCAGCTTTTCCAGTTACATACTTCAACATATACAAAACACCAGCAACTGAAGCAAGAAATGAAGAGAGCATATAAATCTTAACAATATGTTTTTTTACATTGATTCCTGCTCGAATGGCTGCATCTTCATTACCGCCAATAGCATAGGTATGCTGGCCAAATTTTGTCCACTTTAAGACAAAAGCTAATATGGCAATGATCACAAATGTAATGATCACCGTATTAGGCAGAATTTCAATCAGTAGTTCACCTCTTTGTTGTATTTGAGGTTTTAAAAAAAAGGAAAATATTCCCCGCTCTGGTATTATGTAGAAAAAATAACCATTACCAATACTATTTGCTAGTTGAGGCAGGTTTTTAGCTGGAATTCCCTGGATTAATAATTCAGAAATACCATAAGTAATACTCAGCATGGAGAAAGTGGCAATAAAAGGGGGAACTTTTAATTGTGCTATTAGTAAACCATTTATCAGTCCCGGAATTAATCCAATGCAAAGGGTTATGAGTACACCTATTAGAATAGCCAGGCTGGGTGTAAAACCATTATTCACTAATGTTACGATTAGCTTTGCCGAAATAATGCTGGAAAAGCCCATGACAAAACCAACAGATAGGTCAATGCCTCCGGTAATGATAACAAATAACTCTCCAACACCTATGAGAAAGATTGCAGTAGTAAAGAAAAACACAATCTGCACCCCTTCCAGACTGAGAAATCCTCTCACAAAAATACTGAAAAAAATGACTTCAAATAATAAAAACAAAATGGTCCAGCTACGGCCTATGAATAAAAACAATTTATTTTTTAATAAAAGGTCTTTCGACATCATTTGATTTTTTAACATATACATCTCCTGGTAACTTTAAAACAGATCGGGAAATAATTGATCAATGATAATTGCCAGGATTAAAATTAAACCTACAGCAATAAATCGGTAGAAAGCAGAAACTCCGGATATGAGTAAACCATTATCCAGTACTGCCAGGATCAAAACTCCAATAATTGAGCCAAAAATACTACCTTTACCACCCATGAGACTGGCCCCTCCTATGATTACAGCAGCTATTGCAAATAATTCATACATGGCACCAAAGGGAGTATAATTTCCAATTCCAGTTTGAAAAACATTAACTATACCAGCTAAGCCTGCCAGAAAAGAGGCTAAAACATAGATTTTGATAATGTGTTTTTTTGTATTAATTCCTGCACGAACCGAGGCATCCATATTGCTGCCGATAGCATAGGTATGCTGGCCAAATTTTGTGTTTCTTAACAGATGCCGGAGGATAAAACATACCAGAAATAAAAAGATAAATGAGTTTGGTACAATACGCAGCATATCCTTTAACTGGTGCGCTTCGATACCAGCAGGTTTGCTAAAGAAACGAAAACCAAGGCCTTGAAAAAAATAAAAAAGATAACCATTGCCGATTTCTACCAGCTGAGCAGGTAAAAAAGCAATAGGAAAACCTTTACACATTTTTAGGGTAATTCCATTGGCTATGCCATACATTCCTAAAGTAGCAATAAAAGGGGGGACATTGAAATGAGCTATTAAAAATCCATTGATCAAACCTGGTATGATACAAACCACCAGAGCAATAGTACTACCAGTCAATATGGATATAGATGGCGGAATAGTGCCAGTAGCATGCATTTTTTGCATGATAACTGCAGAAAGGACCGAAGATAAACCCATGACAAAACCAACAGATAAATCAATTCCTCCGGTTATTATGACAAAAGTCTCGGCTGCAGCCAGTAGTAAAAAAATGGCTGACAGATGAATAATATTTTGAAAATTAACCAGGCTGAAAAAATTTTTGCCTGTAAAACTAAAAACAGCTACTAGCAGGATTAAAAAGATAAATGCCCAATTTTTAGCTGTCATTTCCAGCATTTTTAAATTACCAGCAGCTAGATTGGAATTCCTTTGATTAAATATCAAGATTATGCTCCTTTACAAAAAGATTAACTTTCTAAATTAGATAGATTGATGTTGAATATAACTAAGCAAAGTTCATACCAAGTTAAATTGAACATAATGAACTATGAATTATGCAGTAAAATAGAATAATTTAAGAAAAAAGGCTGATTTTTTAGTGCTAATATAAGATTATTTCTGTTATTTGACTCATATGACCTAATATTTGAAATTATTTTGAAGATGTGGCATTTACTGTTTATCTCAATTGGGCACTGGACTACCCAATTCATAGTTAACAAAGTGATCAAACATAATATGATGTAAATTTATTTTACTGGTAATCTGCATTCTCTCTTTCATGTAAAAGGGGGATCTGTTTTTTGGAGAGTTTTATGGATAGACTTTTGCTAATTTCCGGATTCTGTTGATTAGTTCATTGCGAACATGCTGAGACTCTAAACATTCTCAAAAATAAGAGGATTCTTCTCTAAAAGCCAGCTATTTAGCTAAATGAAATAGCTGGCTTACATATGTTAACAAGATCCAGTAAATTTTAGGTTTTTACTGTTTTATTGCTGAGCAGAGCAATAGCCATTATGAGAGCAGATAAACTACCCATTTTTTGTAGCTCTTTCATTTTTGTTTCTCCCTTTTTTTGAAAGTATTCATTTCATTAATTACTTTTTGCCCTATGATCCAATTAGTTGACCCATTTCCAGGCTAACCAGAGGGTTAGTAAGTTAAAAACTAAACCCACTATTATCAAAAATTTATCATATGCAGAAGGATAAGTTGGTAAACCAGCAATATTGATAATAAAAAAAGAAACCGCTACCCCCATGTTTACCCAGCGATTAACTGGATAATTTAAAATCAGTGTTAATATAATCATAATTATTGGAACTACCATGAGCATAGCCATTCCTAACCACATGCTTTGAGACATCTGTTTACCCATTATTTCACCTGGTTTGAAATCTCCACTAAAGATTCTCAATACATCTCCTAAAAGATAAGTCAGCATTAAGGCTATCCATATGGCGGCCAGTTTTATTTTTATTTCCTCCATATATTACTACTCCCTATTATTTAGTTCATCGTGATAACAACTTTACCTTTAATATGACCATTTACATAATGATCAAAAGCCTGGGGTAATTCTTTTAAAGGGTAACATTTATCAATAATTGGTTTAATTTTTTCTTCTTTCAATAATTCAGTTAAAAAATTTAAATCTGCTTTATTTGATTTTGCCACACCCATGTTCAATAATTTTTTATTGCTTCCCATGGAATAAAAGGGGCCAAGCAGCATGGATTCAGAAATTTGAGCTCCTGCACCTCCAGTACAAACATAAACACCATTTGAGGCTAAAGAATTCTTATAATCTTTAAGCGGGTGGTAGCCGTTGGCACCAATGATCAAATCATATTGCTGTCCATTTTTCGTAAAATCTTCTTTGGTGTAATCAATAGTATAATCTGCCCCAATAGAACGTACTATTTCTAATTTTTCGCTCCTGCAAACAGCTGTCACTTCAGTTCCAAAAGATTTAGCTATCTGTACAGCAAAAGAGCCGACTCCACCAGAAGCACCATTGATGAGTACTTTCTGGCCAGATTTAATCCATTTTTTCATACCCTGAAGTGCAGTGAGACCTGCCATAGGAAGAGTAGACGCTTCTTCAAAAGATACATTTGCTGGTTTTTTAACCACTAGATCAACATTGGCACAAACATATTCTGCAAAACCACCTCGACCATTATCCCCCTTATCTGCAATGACTTCATCACCTGGTTGAAACTTCTTCACCTGTGAACCCACTGCTTCTACAGTACCAGCAATATCTGCTCCTAAAATGGGATTCTTCGGTTTTTTGAATCCATTAAATAAACGAATCAGAAAAGGGACACCCGTTAGCATCGCATTATCAGAAAAATTTAAAGAAACAGCATGAACCTTGATTAAAACTTCATTTTCTTTGGGTTTTGGTTGATCTATCTCTTTTAATTGTAAAACCTCTGGTGAACCATATCGCTCATAAATCATTGCCTTCATATCATCCTCCAATTAGTTTTGATTCTATTTTAAAAATTAAACAGATTCCAGATATTCCTTGTTATCTAACTTTTTCATATTCCCCAAGTAATTATAATATGTTTGTTTAGATATGTCTTTACTTGACTTATAATTTACTGATTAAGTGATTGAGACATAATATTGATTACTGATACATTGAAAACTTTCACAACTGAACCATACTCTTTTTTGATAGATATTGCCAGTTTTTCAAAAATTAACTTTCATGAATGGTAATGGCTACATTGCCCCTTTTATGCCATTTTTCCACATAGCTATGTGCTTCAACGATTTTTTCTAATGGATAGATTCGATCAATGACAGGTTTAATCTTTTCAATTTCCAGTAGTTTTGCTAAGTAGAAGAGATCTTCAAGTGTTGGATCCGGAGTGGGGCCATGGGCTGAAAGAAAAATTCCCTGTTTTTTTAAAGCTTTTTTACTTTGCCTGGGAGAGGTTTTTGCTACAGCATCAATAATCACATCATAAGTTTCACCTCCTGAGGTAAAATCTTCTTTGGTATAATCAATAACCTGGTCTGCACCTAAGGATTGAACCAAATCCAGGTTTTTAGTACTGCAAACTCCTGTTATATGTGCTCTCTGGATTTTTGCCAGCTGAACTGCATAAGTACCGATTGCACCCGATGCTCCATAGATTAAAACCTTTTGTTTCTCCTGAATTTTTGCCTTTTTTAGAATACTTAAAGCAGTTAGTCCGCCACCGGGAACAGCAGCAGCTTGCTCAAAGGTTAAATTTTTTGGTTTTTGCAATATCAAACCTTGTGCAACATTTCCAGCTTCAGGCATACATTTATATTCTGCATAACTTCCAAAGCTAAACCCGGCCAGTGCAAAAACTTCATCTCCGATTTTGAAAGATATTATTTCTTTCCCAATTTCTTCAACAACACCTGCCAGTTCCATGCCTAAAATATTGATTTTTTTAGGTTTCAGCAGGCCATTAAAAATCCTGGCTAAAAAAGGATCAGCTTTTCGCATTCGCCAGTCACCAGAAGTCACAGTCGTGGCATAAATCTTGATCAATATTTCATGGTCTTTAGGTGTGGGTTTTGGAATTTCAGTCAACTGAAGGACATTCGGTGATCCATATTGATGATAAACAACTGCTTTCATATATCTTCTCCCGGCTGAGTGTTATACAACATCTTCTAGTTTTTCATCCAGACATTGAATTCTTTGTTTCTCTACCCATTCTTTGTTTTCCCAGAGTGCACAACCTCCCTTTGCTTCAGTCAATAAATGGTGTGAATCTCTGATTTTTTTGATAAAAGTTGTAGCTAATGCTTCTTTTAGTGAATAGTGATTAATATTTGCAGTAGAGTAGGGTGCAAATGGGCAGGGTTCTACATCACCACCTGCACTTACATGGATAAAACCGCGGCCAGCTGCCAAACAGCCACCAAAATACTCTTCATCACCTGGTAAACTGATAAACAGGGCTGGATATTTTTCTTCAAAGTCTGACTGCAATTTAATCAATTTTTGTTTTTGTGAATCAGTTAAACAGAATCCCTCTTCATCAATATTTTGGGGCACATATTCTACAAAGAAAACAGCCTTTGCACCTAATTTCAAGGTTGGCTCAATAAAATCTTTTGTTAATATTTCATCCGCGTTTTGACGGGTTAAGGTAATTGAAAAACCGAAAAACATTTTTTTCTTTTTTAATTGAATTGCTGTTTCTATTGTCTTATCATACAGCCCTTTTCCCCGTCGGGTGTCTGTTTTGACTCTATCGCCTTCCAGACTCATAATAGGCAGTATCTGGGGATGATTCTGTAGAAAAGCTAAATGATTTTTAATGAGAGTACCATTGGTAAAAACAGGAAAAATCATTTTTGGAAACTCAGCAGCTATCTTTAAAATATCCATTCTAATAAAAGGCTCACCACCTGCTAGCATGGTAATACTGATTCCTTGGTGCCAGGCTTCTTGAAATAAACTTGAAATTCGATTTAATGACAATTTATCTTCAGGATTCCTATGCTGGTGCTGATTATAACACCCGGCACATTTTAAGTTACAACGATTTGTAATACTGAAAATCATAATAGCTGGAGCGGCTTCTCCTTTTGCAGCAGCAATTTCTCTTTTTTTAGCAGCCTTTTTTTGATATAGAAAAGTTTTACAAAAAAAGAAAATTTTTTTAGGCTGGAAGAGAAATAATCTAACCAGATTTTTAAAGGTTTTTAATATGATTTGATTAAACTTATCTTCAATTTTATGTTTCATGAAAATTCCTTTTTATTAAAAAATATTCTGGGAAAGTAATTACTATACTTTATAAACCAAAATATTTTTTTTTAAACGAAAATCAAGTGAACGGCTGACTTTTAAGGCTGGATGGTATGTTATAGCGGTTGGGAAATATAATAAAATAGGAAAACCTGTATTTTTCATCAAAAAAAATGTTGCATTTTCTTTTTTAGTCACTGGATTACTAATGAATGGAGCGTAATTTCATTTTTAAATCATATAACAAAAAAAGGTTTATCTGATTTTTTTCAGAAATTTAAATGATCATAAATATCAAACAATTCTAGGAAAAAAAATACAGAATTCTTAAAAAAATCTCTTATTTTTTTAAAAATCCCAAAAATGAAGAAAATTGTTGATTGGCAGTTGGATATCTACTATAGTAGTAAAAATAAGTTTTAAGGAGTGGGTATGAAAAAATTTCCTTTATGGGCCAAAATTTTTATTGGTTTTGGTATTGGCTTAGTGGCAGGTATCATTCTAAAAGTAGCAATGGGAGAAAATGCAGCTGCTTTTTCAACAACCTGGATTAAGCCAGTTGGAACTATTTTTATTAATCTTATCAAGATGTTAATTGTTCCTTTGATCTTTTCTTCTTTATTTGTTGGAGCTGCCAGTATTGGAGATCCAAAAAAGTTGGGGCGAGTGGGCGGAAAAACTATTGCTTTTTATTTGGTAACTACACTATTTGCCGTTATCATTGGTATTCTCATGGCAACTATTTTGCAGCCTGGGGCGTTAGTCAGCGCAGAGTTTACCAAACTTGCAGCTGCTAAGGAGGTTACAAAAACCAGTTTAGCAACCACTCTTATTAATTTAGTTCCTAAAAACCCGGTTGCTGCTCTTTCATCAGGAAATATCCTGCAAATCATTGTTTTTGCGTTGTTTAGCGGAATTGCGGCTTCTTTAATTGGAGAAAAAGGGCAACCAGTTATTAAAGTAATGAACTCTTGTGCAGAAATAATGTATAAAATTACTGCATTTGTAATGGAGTTAGCTCCTTTCGGAGTTTGTGCGTTAATTATCAACACTATTTGTAATCAGGGGCTGTCTATTCTAGCTGGTTTGGCTATTGTTATTGCTGCTGTTTATTTAGGTTCCATCATTCATGCATTTTTTGTTTATGGAACTCTGGTAAAAACCATTGGAAAATTTCCGATCTTAAAATTTTTTAAAGGTATTTTACCTGCACAGATTATTGCTTTTTCAACTACTTCATCTTCCGGTACTTTACCTGCTACGATTGAATGTAATGAAAATAATTTAGGGGTTTCAAAAAGTATTTCATCCTTTGTTTTACCTTTAGGAGCAACGATTAACATGGATGGTACTTCTCTGTATCAAGGGGTTTGTGCCCTTTTTATTGCTCAAATATTCGGCATTGATTTGACAGTTGGACAAATTATTACGATTATTTTAACTGCTACTTTGGCGTCAATCGGAACTGCCGGCGTACCTGGAGCAGGATTAATCATGCTTTCTTTAGTACTTTCATCTGTTGGTTTACCTATGGAAGGGGTGGCAATTATTGCTGGTATTGATAGAATTTTAGATATGGCAAGAACAACTTTAAACATTACTGGTGATAGTGCTGTAAATTTAATTGTTGCTCAGACTGAAGGTGAGATGCGGGTTTAAAGAGACTATGCTGGAAAACTAATAAACTTTGAGCAAAATTTTTACCTCCGGTTAAAACTGGAGGTTTTTTTAGCATAGAATATTTTTTCTCTCTTTTGAATTTAATAAAATAATGAAAAAAACAGCTATTTAAATAGCTAGTTCTATTGTATAATTTAACAACAGGATAAAACCCTGTTTTTTTGTGTTTTGTGTTTGAATCAACAAAATTAAAAAATCGGTTAAATAAAAAATATTTCAATTAGTCATGCTAAAAATAATGCGCCTCATTTTATTGAGTTTCTTTCTCTTATTTTTCAGCCTTTTATCTGTTTTACTTTTAACAGGTGCAATCTGGGCCATTATTTTCAATGCCCCCTATTGTATATTTCTGTTTGTATTACTGCTATTTATTTTCCAGCCTATTTTTCTCAAGCAGAAAATGGTTCTAATCTCTAGGAGTGTAATTTTTGTTTTTTTTCTCTTTCTGTTAGTTTTTATCTATCCCGTTGCTATTTCAGAAGTTAATAAGACTATTGCAGATTTATCGCAAAAATTACCTGATTATACTGCTTATTCAACAAAGGATAAAATTGCTATTTATGGATTAAATATTGCAATGGGGATAAGTGGCTTACTGATTTATCCTGAAGCAGCAATAGAAACCCTTTTACTGATTTTTCCAACTCCTGAAGATAATCAGAGAAATTTCAACTCCGGTTTTGCCTTAAAATCCCAAAAAATAAAACAAAAAATTGAAGAATATCATGCTGTATTAAGAAATAGTCAACAGCAAAAAATTGAATTTCCAGCTGAGAGAATTGCCTGGAAAGGCCTTGAAATATATAAAAAACTACTGGATCATGAAGCAAGAGTGGCTTTAGCCCTAAATCCTTGTTTTATATCAGCCTCAGCAGAAAAAATTGAGGATTATTGGAAACTGGACATTGTCTGTTCGATTAGATGTGAGTATCCACAATCTTCACCCTCTCCTCTCATTTCCCAACCAGAATTAATTGTAGAAGAAGGTTTATTCTGGGTATTACAAAAATCAGGCTGGTTATATCCTTATACAGCTAATTGGCATTTTACTCAACATTTAAAGTTAAGTTCTGATTAATGAGATATTTTACAGATGAACATAAGAAATAAATTTATTGATTGAGGAGAAGTAGATGAACAATAGGGTAGCAACTTTAGGAGAACTCCTATTGAGATTAAAAAGCCCAGGATTTGAGCGGCTTTTGCAATCCCATCAACTGGAAGCCACCTTTGGAGGCGGGGAGGCCAATGTAGCCATATCATTGGCTAATTTTGGATTACCTGTAAAGTATCTTTCTGCTTTTCCTGAAAATCCTATTGGAGAGCAAGGGATCTGCTTTTTAAATCAATTTGGGATTGATACTTCACATATACTCCGCTGTGGTCAAAGAATGGGAATCTATTTTTTAGAAAGTGGTGTAAACCAGAGACCCAGTAAAGTGGTTTATGATCGTGATTATTCAGCTATTGCAGAAGCAGATATTAAAAATTTTGATTTGGATCAATTCTTTGAAGATATTAAATGGTTTCATGTTACCGGAATTACACCAGCTCTTTCTCAGAAAGCTGCAGATTTAACCCTGGCAGTCCTAGCTGCTGCTAAAAAAAAGAAAATAACTGTTTCAATTGACCTGAATTATCGAAAAAAACTCTGGAAATATGGTAAAGAAGCTCCGGAAATCATGAGAAAATTGGTAAAAAAGGCAGATATACTCATAGCAAATGAAGAGGATTGTCAGAAATCTCTAGGTATTTCTCTGCCGGAAATTGATGTATCTGCAGGTGCCTTAAATAATGATCATTACAGTAAATTGAGTCATATTGTTCTGGATCAATTTCCTGATGTTAAAAAACTTGCAATTACTTTGCGGGTCAGCCATTCGGCTTCTTATAATGATTGGTCAGCATTACTGGCAACCAGGGAAAAAATATATTTTAGCAAAAAATACGAAATCAAAAATATTGTGGACCGGGTAGGCAGCGGTGATAGTTTTGCTGCCGGCTTAATTTATGCTTTAATAGCAAGACAAAGTGATGAACAAGCCATTCAATTTGCTGTAGCAGCCAGCTGTCTGAAACATTCCATTCCTGGTGACGTCAATCTGGTTACTCTAAAAGAGGTAAATAATCTTCTCAAAGGAGATGAATCTGGCCGGGTACAACGGTAGTTTTGATATAAATATACCAAAGGAAATAAATTCATCTTAAGAGCCAGTCTGTTTTTCATGTTGTGACTTGTTTTTAAAATGAAAATAAGCATATTTCGTATGAATATTATGAAAAAAACAGAAAAATGTATTGACAAACTAACGAACGTTAGTTATATTAAAAGTAAATCGATAACATATGGGTTTAGATGATGGTAGAAAATAAAAATACAAAAGAACGAATATTTGAAATTGCGGTGGAGTTATTTTCCCAAAAAGGCTTTCATGGTACTTCCATTCGAGATATAGCTAAACAAGTTGGTATTAAAGAGAGTTCTTTATATAATCATTTTTCCAGTAAAAGTGCTATCTTAGACTCTATTCTACAGTACCATCAAAAAAGTTTTGAGGAAGCACTGCCTTCCCGGGAAGAAATGGAAGCAACTGCTGCTAATTTCACTGATCCTGTTAAACTCTGGCTGCAAGGTACTATGGATTTTGTAAAAAGGTTGCCGCCATTATCAGAACAAATATCTTACATTCTTCATAATGAAATGTTTCTCAATATACAATGTCGGGATTTTGTTTTAAATTCTATGTTTCATTCCCAAAAAAA
>JAKSBL010000113.1 GCA_022361115.1 Spirochaetota bacterium
ATTAAAAAGATTTATCAAAAAACTGAGGTAAAAAACAAAGTTGAGTTAACCAATCTATTTCGGAACTATCATGTACAGTAAAGTTCTTTTTTAGTACTGCTATTTTGATCAAAACTATCAGGTATTATAAGTGAATTCTTTGCCTCAAATTGAAAAATTTAGTAATGCTCACGAAAAGTCACAAATGACCACTGATTTTATTTTTCTTAAATTCACTAAATTTATGTTTTTATATTCCTGTCGTAAAAAAAGATAATAATTTGGTTTTAAGAACTTTGTGATCATTAATCTAATCAGCAAAATTCCTGTAAAAATAAAAGAAAGAATAAGAAGCAGCAACATGAGCCACGGAATTTGATCAAATTGTTGAACAAGGGTTGGGATAACAGCTATTACTGCTGAAAATAACCCGATAAGAAAACCTGAGCAAAAGAGCAGAATATTCTCCAGCCAAAAGTTTTGAATAATTTTTTGTCTGGAGTAGCCTAATGTATAATAAAGTGCTATTTCTGTTTTTCGTTCTTCTATATTACGAATGACAACAACAGCCAGGCCAAATATACCTAAAAGAATTCCGAGACTTCCCAAAGCTAAAAAAATAGTTAAATAGGTGTTTTCTACTCTTAAAAAGTTGTTTAAATAAGCAGTAGTTGAATAAATAGTCAGCCCTTTTACCCGGAAAGTACGTTTTAACTGTTCTAGTATTTGATCCGGTTTATTATGAGAAATTTCTACCAGCAGCCATTGGTAACTTGCCTGGCTGGGGAAGTGTTTCAGCAGGTTTTCTTCAGAAATCAAGATATTCCCTTGAAAAATAGAATTATTTAAGGCAGCAATCAGTTTTAATTTTATAAATTGCCCGTGTTCATCTACCATTTCCAGATAATCACCTACTTTTTTACCAAAACTCCAGGTGATGACCGTTTGATCAGCAATAGCTGGAATAATCTGATTTTCAGATTCTTTTTGAATAGCCTGCCAGGGATACAAACCACTTCTCTGAACTTTTGCAAAAGAAAAACGTTGCTGCGGCTTGAATGATTCTTTCTGAATACCCATTAGTTGAAAATTCTCCACCTGATTTAAATTTAAGCAGGAAGCATTATCCCCTTTTTTAATTCTGATTGGATTAATTTGAAAATCCTGATGATTAACCGGGATTTCAGCAAGGAGAACAGGTTGGGTGGTTTCCAGAATATACTGATACCCACCAGTTCCTGAATGGTAATTTTGCTGCTCTTTTTTATGCTCTTTCTTATTTATCCCCACTGCAATTACTGTAAAAATACTAAATGCTAAAATAGCAATAATTGCCAGACTGCGAATACGATGTTTATAAATATTTTTTGTAACCAAGCTTAACCTGCTTACCCTTTTATATTTAATTTGGTGGGTAAAATAGAAAAAAAACCAATCACTATAAAAAATCCCTCCTATCAATAATAACCAGCCAGCCCCAAAAAAAAGCATTGTATTTTGATTCTTTATATAAAAAAAGGATAAAAATAATAAAAAAACCACTAAAGACCAGCTTATCAACGCATATAACCAGCTATAGTTTTTATTTTTTACTTTCTTTGCTCTTAAAAATCCTTGTTGTAATTGAAATAAAGGCTTCTTTAAAATTTTATAAATTAAAAAGAGAATGAGGCTGATTAAGATAACCCAGGAAACTATTAAACTAATTAGTACTGATAAAATATTAAAGTTAAAAAAAAGGTAGCTGGTCCCAATTACATCAATCCAGGTTGATTTTAACAACATTAAAATCAGTTTTGTAAAAATCATCCCACAGATCACTCCAGCAAGACTAGCTATCAATATGATACAGGCTATTTCAAGCAAAATGATTTTTCCAATTTGCCAGCGGTTATACCCAAGTGTCGAGAGAGTGCCAAGTTGTTTCTGGTAATAATCCATTTTTAAATAAAAAAGTAATATCACCAGGATAAAACCAGCAACTAAAATAAAAAAACTTAAACCTAAAAACAGCTGACCAAAATCAACCGTTGGATTGCTGGTACGAAGGAGTTGATCCTTGATAGAAGTGATTCTTATTTGCTTTTTAAAGTACTCTGATTCCAGTAATTTTTTGATTAATTCTTTAGCTGACCAGTTTTGAGTAGTTCTCATTGCAGTGGCACTTCCAAAGCGATTAGAAAAAATCCTTTCTGCTAATTGATAGGAAATAATTGCCTTAGGTGTCCCGCCCTGATGTTGCCAAAATTCTTCATCCTTGGGTCTGATTTTTTTCAAATCAATTGGAATGCCTGGATCCCAGTGGGAACAACTGGGTTTTCCATCAAAACCAGGAAACCCCGGCATAAGCTGACTATCTATTCCTTGCTCAGAAAAATTCAGTATTCCACTTACTTGTAAATTGATTTCTTTTTCAACCAATTGATTTTTCTCTAAAATGAAATAACGAATCTTTAAAGAGTCATTGATTTGAGCTTCCAGATCATCCGCCAGCCATTGACTGATGATGATTTCTTGTTCATTCATTTGATTGTCTATTAAAAATGACTCACTTGCACTGATAAAAGAGTAAGGAGTACTCTTTTGCTGATGGGTAATTTCATTAACAAAATAAGAAATTACAGGTTTTGCATCAGCCAGAATATCTGAAATTTCTTCCTCCTGAAGCACTGAAAAAAAGACAGCATCAGTAATAATTTCTGTTCCTGGGATGGATTTTAACGATCGTATCTTAAAGCCAAAATCTTTTAACTCAATAGACTGATTAATAGATCTTTCTAATCGACTAAATATAATTTCTCTGTTCCCTCTACTTTTTTCCTTCTCCCTGGCCTTTTCTGTTTTTATCTGTGTCCTTCCGCTCTCTTCTGTGTCCGTCTGTGCTATAATGAGATGACTTCCAGCACTGGATAGGTTCAATTGCTCAAGCAAATATTTTTTTCCAATAAACAAATTGACTGGTTCAATTTGGGAAGATTTTAAACTAAAATTACCTAAATTTTTTTCATCTAATATCCCTTTCACTTTGACATTAAGAGCGTACTGGTCATTCTGAGTGTTTTGAAAAGGGAGTTCTAAAGAAAACCCTTGAGGTGCTTTTAAAACTAACAGTAATTCATCGCCACTTGCCACACCCAGTTTAGCAGCAGTTTTTTGATTAATAAAGACTTCGTTATTTTGTAAAGCAATATTTTTATAATCATTTAATCTCAACTGAAAAAAATTATCATCTATCCCTATTATTTGTAGATTTTGTAAATGAATATTTTGATTCTGATTGATACCAGAGCCAGTAAGGATAAATATTGGGAAACAGTCGGCAATCTGCTGATTCTGTAAATTTGAGATAAATTCTTTTGATAATAATCCATTGTTAAGGTGAACTAAATACCGACTCTTTCCTAACTGGTCATAAACCATCTTCTCCAGGCTATACTTTACTGAATCTCCAATCATAATAGAACCGCTAATGATCATAATGGAAATCAGAGTTCCCAAAAAAA
>JAKSBL010000337.1 GCA_022361115.1 Spirochaetota bacterium
TACCAGAAAGAATCCGTGATGAAAGAATGAAACAGATGAATCATCTTGTTAAAGATAATCTTTTGGATTATCAAAAAAGACAATTAAATAAAATAGTCCAGGTTGTGATTGAAAAGAAAAAAAAGAATCATTATAGTGGAAAAAGTGAAAATTATTTAGATATCCAAATTAATACAGATCAACTGCTGGAAGTAAAAAAAAATTATCCTGTTAAAATTATAGAAGTGACTGACTCAGAAGTCATTGGAAAATTGGTTTAAAGACAAAAAAAAGCTCCATTGTTATTAATGGAGCTGAATACTGGGTCCTCTCGGACTTGAACCGAGGACCAGCGGGTTATGAGTCCGCTGCTCTAACCAACTGAGCTAAAGACCCGGATTAGATGAAAGTATATATACAATATCAATGAAGATTTGTCAATACCTTTTTTACTTATATTAAAAGCCACCTGATAGAAATTTATTAGTGACAAAGCTCTGCTTAAAAAAGTTCTTTTAATAATTATTATTAGAAAAAGGAATAAACGGTGCTTCTCATTTCCTGACATCCTTTAGGTTAGG
Organism: Spirochaetota bacterium; assembly: GCA_022361115.1. Lineage (GTDB taxonomy): Bacteria > Spirochaetota > GWE2-31-10 > GWE2-31-10 > GWE2-31-10 > JAKSBL01. The sequence continues at coordinate 561 of JAKSBL010000337.1, forward strand.
ATTATTCAAACTTTCAGTTAAGTGGAGTTGGTTAAATCAGTAACTGGATTTTCTTCATCAGATTGGAGTAATAAATTATACTCACTTTCATTAACATACTGCCCTTCATTTGCAACCAAATCACTACGATATGAATGATTTCTCATATTGACAATTTGCTCATCTACTTCATTTAAAATCGCCTCATAAAATGCTTGATTATTATCTTGATTATTCATCAATATCTTTTTTATTTTATGTTTAAATCGATACATTGTAGAAATATACATCTTATGAAAATTGGTAAAATCTTCTTTATTTGTTTTACCTAAATATTCATTAAAAATCTCTGCCATCATTTTTTGGATATACTCCATATCAGATTTTAATTTATCCTTAAAGATATTTTTATCAATCATTTCATCTAAATAATAATCAGAAAAAATGATCATTTTATCAATCAGCATTATGTTTCCAATTAATTTATTCATAAATAAGTCCTTTGGTAAGATTATTTTCCAAACACTTTTATATTATCGATTTTCTTGATTAAAACAGTAATTTTCAGTATAAAATAATTTATATCTATTTGATAATCTACAAATTTATATTATAATTATTATATGGAACTATTATAATTTATCTATAAAATAATTTTATAATAGAAAGTTATTAAGTTTACTAATCAAATCATAAATCTAATGGATTTTTCATAAAAACATGGTAAGTTATTAACTGAAACTATACAGAAAGGATGAACAGTGATATACAAAAAAAATGCTCATATTATTGTTATTGATGATGAAATTGAAATTTGTGAAATCATTAAATCTGTTTTAGAAGGTGAAGGATTTTTAGTTAAAGCTTATAGTGATTCCAGAAAATTTGTTGAAGAAATAGGATTTTATAATAATGATACTCTTGATTTAATTATATTAGATTTAATGATGCCAGAGTATGATGGATTTCAAGTCTTAGAATTGCTAAACTCTAAAAAAGAGACCCGTTTTATACCGAAGATCGTAATATCAGCTTTTCCATCACAGGAAAATATCAAAGATGTATATCAATATGGTGCAATTCAGTTTATTCAAAAACCATTGGCTATTGAAGAATTAATTTATCAGGTTAAAACTTTATTAAGAATAAAATTATATGAAGATAACAATCGGATTATGATTAAACTATTAAAAGATAAAAATAAAAAACTCATTTCAGAAATAGAAAAAAGAAATGTTTTACTTTCTGAACAAGAAGTGGATAAAATCGGTAATAATCTGGATACCATGTCCCGCTTAATTCATATTAATTTTCAACTATTTAAAATGATTTATAACAAATTAAAAGATCATGAATTACAAATCATAGATGAGGGGAAAGATTTATTAGAAGAGTTACTCCTATCCTCTAAAGCTCTGGATGATAAAAAAGAAGAATTAGAGGAAATTTCAAATTTTCTTACCCAAGTATTTGAGGATTACAGTCATCAATAACAATGCTAATTAGCCGAGTGTCCGATATTCGGCCTAATAGACAATTTTTCCCTTTTTAATCACTTGCTTCACTAGATTGGTTCCAAAGTAATAGGGAATTTTCTCAGGATTATCAACAGCCAAAATGATAATATCACCTTGTTTGCCAATTTCCAGTGACCCAATTTTATCGGATAACTCTAGCGCAAAAGCTGAGTTAATAGTAGCTGCTGATAGCGCTTCCCTTGCAGTTAATTGCATCTTAAAACAAGCCAGGGCAATAATCATCTGCATGGAGAAAGTGGGACAGGAACCTGGATTAAAATCTGTTGCCAGGGCAATAATATTGCTTTGCTCAATCATTCGTCTTGCATCAGGATATTGTTCTGATAAGAGAAAGAAAGGAACTCCGGGCATTAAAACACAAGCAGTTTGGCTTTTTTTCATTTGCTTCAGTTGTTCAATGGATACATTTTCCAGATGATCCGCTGATATCGCCCCTAGTTCAGCTGCCAGACCAGCTGCTTTAAGATCATTAAACTGGCCGGCATGGATTTTTAGTTTAAATCCTAAAGCTAAGGCAGCCTTGAGTATTTTTTCTGTTTCTGAGAGAGTATAGGCACCATCTTCACAAAAAATATCACAATAATCACAATAATTTTTTGCTTCAGGCAATCCTTCCCTAATCATCATATCAATATATTTTTCTCTAGGAATATCTTTAGGTATGGTATGAGCACCTAAATAAGTAGGTACAATATCGACATCAACAAATGATTTTAACTGATCAATTACCTTTAACATTTTTATTTCATTTTTTATATCAAGAGCATAACCAGTTTTTATCTCAACTGTTGTTGTACCATGTTGAATAATTTGCTGAATTCTTGGTAGTGCTAGTTCCAATAATTCCTGTTCATTAGCATTTCTGACAGCTTTTACAGTTGAATGAATACCGCCCCCGGATTTTAATATTTCTAAATAAGTTGCTCCCTGTAGTCTTTGCATCATTTCATGCTCACGGCTTCCCGCATAAACCAGATGGGTGTGACAATCAACAAAACCAGGAATCACTAATTGATGATTGGCATTGATTGTTTTTTTTACCTGTTGATATTTTTTCTGTAAAATATCTGATTTTCCAATATCAATAATTTTTTCATCCTGTATAGCGATTGCTCCATCAACGATCAGTTCTGGGGTATTTAAATCACTTCCTGTTAATGCTGCAGACTTTGCAGCAAATGTGATCACAGGCGAAGCATGTACAATAAGCAAATCAATCATAAATTATTATCCTAGTATTTTATAAGCAAACTTTAAATTTCTCTTATTAATTTTTTTAATGTTCAATAGAATATTTTCTGCTTCTTTTAACATTTCTGGTTGAAATGTCGTATTTTCTATCATTGGAAAATTTATCTTGATATTTAAAAAAGCACTTTCTGCTGCAGTAGCAGCTGTTAAAGAACTGATCGCTCCATCTGATATGGCCAGTTTATTACCTTTTTTGCAAACTTTTTCTGCTAAAAGGATAATTTGCTCACACTTTTTTAATATTGAATAGGGTACCAGTATCATTTGTTCTGCTGCCTGCTCAAGCAGCTCTTGTTTTAACTGCTGTTTTGTTGATTTTAGTGGTTTCAATGTATTTAAGTATTTTTGAAAAGCCTGAGCATCCTGGTCAATCAACTTTAAGCATTCTTCTTTTAAAAATTGTGCTTCATTTGATAGTTCTTTCAAAATATTGTTTAATTTTTTATCATTTTTTTTCTTATAAGTCAGATTAGCTACCATAGAAGTTAAAGCTGCAGCTAAGGAGGCGCATAAAGCAGCTACCGATCCTCCACCTGGAGCAGGTGAGGCAGAAGATAGTTCATCAATGAAATGACTAACTGATGAGTCAATTAAATAATTCTGATCCTTGCTTAATTTTTTATTTTTTCCTCGATTATTCTTTCTTCTACTTGAAATGGCTGTGTATCACTTAAACCTAATGACCGAATAGCAGTATGAAGTATCTGCTTTTCCGGAATTCCTGTATTTTTATCCATTTTATTTAAGAAATACCTGCCGCATTCCAATAGTGCTTTTTTAGGAACCATTCCGATTACTTCACTGCCAGTAACACGTAAACCCAGTTTTTCTGCTTTTTTACAAACCGCATCAAAGGCATGACAGAGATTGGTAACATGAAAATTGTGAAGATTCATAGTTACTTGTGCATAGCCATATTCTTTTATATACCAGCCTCTTGCCTGACAATAATTTAATTTTCCAGCCTTTCTGACAGGCTCACCTTGTTCATTTTTTAAAACCTTTCCATTTTTATCTTTTTGTATCCGACCCGATGTTCTGACTTCTTCTGCAATTTTTTTGGCTAAATGAGCATCTGCTGTATTTAAATTAATGTTATAGGCAAGCATAAAATCTCTAACGCCAATAACAGTAGCTCCAGCTGTAGGATTAAATTGATTAGGCCCATAATCAGGAATAAAATCTGGATTTCTCATTTTATTGGCAAGCTTTTCGTACTCTCCTTTACGAATATCAGGGAGTTCTTTTCTATTCGGTTTTTGAGCTGATAAACCATAGAGATAAACCGGAATATTTAATTCATTACCAACTCTTTGAGCTAACAAGTGAGATAAAGCAATACATTCTTCCTTGGTCACCCCAGAAATTGGAATCAAAGGACAAACATCAGTTGCTCCCAATCTGGGATGTGTTCCATGTTGATTTTGCATATCAATTAAAGAAGCAGCTTTTTTAATTGCCAAAAAAGCTGCCTCTAATACTGCGTCAGGATTTCCGACAAATGTCATTACAGTACGATTTGTATCATATCCAGAATCGATATTTAATAAAAGAATATCTTTTACAGATTGTATCTCATTAGCTATGACCTGAATAACACCAGGCTGTTGTCCTTCACTAAAATTCGGTACACATTCTATCAATTTTTCCATTGCTAACCTTAACCTTAATTTTATAATCGGAATATTTATTTAAATTACTCTAATCCTGGGATTTTAACATTTTTTTCTTTAGCAAAATCAATGGCTTCCTGATAGCCTGCATCGGCATGACGAAAGACTCCCATCATAGGATCTGTGGTTAAAACTCTCTCTAAACATTCACCTTTGGCTTTTGTTCCGGTTGCAACGATAACCTGTCCTGTATGAGTAGAATTGCCAATACCAACTCCTCCTCCATTATGAATGGATACCCAGTCTGCTCCGCAGGCAACATTTGACATAGCATTGAGTAAAGGCCAGTCTGCTATTGCATCACTGCCATCTTTCATGCCTTCGGTCTCTCTATTGGGAGAGGCTACAGAACCACAATCTAAATGATCTCTGCCAATAACAATAGGAGCTTTTAGTTCTCCTCTTTTTAGCATTTCATTCATTTCATTAGCAAATTTAGCCCTGTCTCCTAAACCAAGCCAGCAAAACCTGTTTGGTAATCCTAATTGAGGTACTTGTACACGGGCTAATTTAATCCAGCGGCATAAAATATCATCATGAGGAAACATTTTGAGAACTAAATCATCCAGTTTAGCAATATCTGATAAATCTCCAGATAAAGCTGCCCAGCGATAGGGGCCGCGTCCTTCACAAAATAATGGGCGAATATAGGCAGGAACAAAACCAGGATAGAGAAATTCTCCTTTATCATTTCTTACTTTTAAACCGCCTTTTTCAGCTTCACCTCTTAAATTATTTCCATAATCAAAAGCGATAGCTCCTTTAGTCTGCATGTCTAAAATTGCTTTTGTATGTAATACAATTGATTCTCTTGACCGTTTTTTATATTCCTCTGGATTGGTAATTTTTAATTTTAATACTTCCTGTAAATCTCCGATGGGAACATAATCTAAAAGATTATGAGCAGATGTCTGGTCTGTAACAATATCTGGAATCATATTTTGTTTTACCATTTCTGGTAAAACTTCAGCACAATTACCTAATAACCCAATGGAAAGAGGGGTTTGATCTGCTACAGCTTTTTTTGCTAAGGTCATTGCTTCAGATAAACTTTCAGCCATTTTATCACAATAACCTTCTTTGACTTTTCTTTTAATCCTTTCAGGATCGACTTCAACATTTATGATCACACCTTCATTCATTGTAACACTTAAAGGTTGAGCACCGCTCATACCACCTAATCCACCCGTAACAACCAATTTGCCTTTTAATGATCCACCAAAATGTTGGTCAGCCAGAGCTGCAAAAGTTTGAAAAGTCCCTTGAAGAATTCCCTGAGTACCAATATAAATCCAACTTCCTGCTGTCATCTGGCCATACATGGTCAGGCCTAATTGATCATAATAATCAAAATTATCTTGAGTTGACCAAGCTGGCACGATATTGCTGTTTGCAATTAAAACTCGTGGGCTGTCTGGAAAAGTCCGGATAATTCCAACTGGTTTTCCAGATTGAACCAATAAAGTTTCGTCTGGTGCAAGATTTTTTAATGATTCAGTAATTTTATGATATTCTTTCCAATTGCGACAGGCTCTTCCGGATCCTCCATAAACAATTAATTCATCTGCAATTAAGGCGTTTTCAGGATCAAGATTATTTTCCAGCATCCGTAATGCAGCTTCTGCTTCCCAGCTTTTTGCCCGTAATGTATTTCCTCTTAAAGCTCTGATCGGTTGATCAGGTTTTAATTCCATAAACATTGGTCGTTGTTTTGCCATAATCGGCTCCTTTTAATAAATTATATTTATAAACTTCCTACAACTTTTTCTACAGAATCAACGATTTCCCCTTTAATAATAACATTTTTTATTTTCTCAATATCATTATATAAAGGGCGGTCATCATCTAAATAAGCAACATGTTGACGAATAGTATTAAAGGCAGCTTGAGTTCCATTTCCACATTGATTTTTCTGAAAATCAATACCCTGGGCTGCACATAACATTTCTATAGCTATTACATTTTGTACATTTTTCATGATTTGCCAAGCATGTTTGGCAGATATGGAACCCATACTCACATGATCTTCTTGACCAGCAGATGTAGGAATTGAATCAACACTTGCCGGATGAGCTAATACTTTATTTTCACTCACTAAAGCAGCGGCAGTATATTGAGCAATCATAAATCCAGAATTAATTCCGCTATTTGCTGCTAAAAATGGCGGAAGGCCGGAAACATGTGGATTCACCAAACGATCGATGGTACGTTCAGAAATATTTGCAATTTCTGAAAGGGCGATTCCCAGATAATCCAGAGCAAAAGCTAAAGGTTCACCGTGAAAATTGCCTCCTGAAATGACTTCTTCTTGGTCTGCAAAAATCAGTGGATTATCAGTTGCAGAATTAATTTCAATAATTAAAGTATTTTTTACAAAATTTATGGTATCTAAAATTGCGCCATACACTTGGGGAACACATCGCAGAGTATAGGCATCCTGAACTCTTTCACAGTTTTTATGAGAAGATATGATTTGACTATTTGCTGTAATTTTGCGGATATTATCAGCACATTGAATTTGACCTGGATGTGGACGCACTGCATGAATTTTTGGATCAAATGCTTTTGCTGTACCTAATAAAGCTTCAAGGCTCATAGAACTGGCAATCATTGCGTTTTTTAATAATAATTCAGCCTGATGAAGGATAATACAACCTTGAGAAGCCATGACCTGAGTACCATTAATTAATGCTAAACCCTCTTTAGGGAGATATTTCACTGGTTCCAATTTATTATTTTTAAAAACTACACTGGATGCTACTTTTTCACCATTTTTCCAGCATTCTCCTTCCCCCATCATCACCAGTGCTAAATGGGATAGGGGAGAAAGGTCTCCGCTGGCACCAACAGAACCCTGGGATGGAATATGAGGATAGATATTCCTGTTTAGTAATTCCAAAAGTAGTTCAATGAGTTCTACTCTTATTCCAGAATAGCCTTTAGCCAAAGTATTTGCTCTCAGTAATATAATACCTCGGACAACATCTTCCGGAAAAGGGACACCAACATTTACTGAATGGCTACGAATTAGGTTTTGCTGCAGCCGCTCAGCATCATCTGCTGATATTAACTGATTGGCTAATTCTCCGACACCAGTGGTAATTCCGTAAACAGTTTTATTTTCTGCAATAATTTTATCTACATATTTTCTTGATTTAATAATGTTAGGAATAGCTGATTTTGCCAGCCGGACTTTTTCATTATGCCGGCAAATTAGAATCACATCTTCAATTTTTAATGAATTGCCATCAATTTCAATCATAAAAATACCTGCTTTTATATAAATTTACTACTGTAGTAATGATACTATTTTTCTAACAATTATCCAAGTATTTGTCAACAGGATTAAAGATTTTTCATTTTATTTATAAATATCGATGAAAAGAAGGGGTCATTTCATAAATAATATCCTAAATTGCTCCATTCGTTCTCGATTCACTCCCATATCGGAATAACCTAAACGGGAAGCAGATCTAAAATGAATGATTTTATTTTGATCATCAATCAAAAATTCCACATCATCAACAAAACGCATAATTTTTGATCGGAATTCGACATGAATGTAATTTTCTTCTACTGTTATAATGGTTGTGCGGGGCATTTTTTCAATGGTTGCCAGGATTTTTTTCTTAACTTCTATTAGGGAATCGCGATAAAAAATAGGAGAAATTTGATGTTCTTCATCTTCTGCAAAAGTAGAAACACAATTGGGGCTATCCGGACAAGGTTGCAAGCTGCCATTTGTCATCCCAATTTCTTTCTTTTGTTGATCACTCATACAGGACACCAAAAATAACACAATGATAAAAGTTAA
>JAKSBL010000150.1 GCA_022361115.1 Spirochaetota bacterium
ACTGTCTACCAACTCATTGCTTCTAATTTAAATGGTAAGATTAAAAATATTATGCTTAACAAGGATCTGACCTATCCAGCAGAAAAAATTGCCGAACAAGCTGCTGTCAAAGGATCGGTAACTATTATATGTTCCCCCAACAACCCAACAGGCAGTTTTATGCCTTTAAAAGATCTGGAACTGATTTTAGAAAAATCTCAAGGCCTGGTTATTGTTGATGAAGCTTATATCCATTTTGGCGGAGAAACAGCCCTGCACCTGATTGATAAATACCCGCAACTCATTATATTGAGAACTTTTTCTAAAGCTTTTGGATTAGCAGGATTAAGAATCGGTATGCTGATCAGTAGTGAGGAAGTGATTGATCATTTATCAAAAGTAAAACTCCCCTATAATTTAGATATTTTTTCTATTCTCACTCTGGAGCATGTGTTCAAAAACCTTTCCATGATTGAGAAAAATATTGTTGAAATTTTAAAACAGAGAGATTGGATGGCGAAAGAATTAGCCGCTCTGGATTATCTTCAGGTTTATCCCACAGCCACTAATTTTTTTCTGATCAAAATCAAAGAATCAGACGGAGGGGCTAAAGGTTTATTTCAGTATCTGGTAGACCAGGATGTCTTAATTCGAGATGTGTCTTCCTATCCAATGTTGGCCAATCACCTCCGCTTTTCTATCGGCACTGGGGAACAAAACAGGAAATTAATAGAATCCATAAAGGAATATTTTAAAAACTTACGATAATAAAATTATATTAAGATATTTTAACAAAATAATTGAAAACAACATTTTTGATAGAGGATCAAATTATGAGAACAGCTGCCATCACCCGCAATACCTCAGAGACTCAGATTACTCTCAAACTCAATTTAGACGGGACTGGGAAAGCCAGTATTTCCACTGGAATTCCCTTTTTTGACCATATGCTCAATAGTTTTAGCAAACACTCTCTGATTGATCTGGACCTGGATGTTAAAGGTGATCTGGATGTAGATTTTCATCATACAATCGAAGATACCGGAATAGTGCTGGGGCAGGCTCTCACTCAGGCTCTCGGTGATAAAAAAGGAATTGAACGGTTTGCGGATGCCACAGTTCCTCTGGATGAAGCTTTAAGCCGGGCAGTGGTTGATCTATCCGGACGGCCTTATCTTCATTATGAAGTCAGCTTTTCCCAGGGCGATGATGGTTCTCAGTTTGCACCGCAATTATTTGAAGAATTTTTTCGAGCTTTTACTGTACAGGGCGGCTTAAACCTGCATATCGATTTAATACGGGGAAAAAACAGCCACCATATCCTGGAGGCTATTTTTAAAGCCACAGCCAGAGCCTGTAAACAGGCAGTTACCATCACTGGAAAAGATATTCCCAGTACTAAGGGGGTGATATGATTGGTGTAATTGATTCAAACATTTGCAATATTTTTAGTTTAACGAATATGCTGAAAAAACTGAATGCTTCTTACCAGGTTATTCAGAAAGGGGACTCTTTTAAACCTTTTGCTAAGCTGCTCTTACCTGGTGTTGGTGCTTATCCCAAAGCAATGGCTAATTTAGCAGAATATCAAATGATTAATCCAATTATTGAACATGCAAATCAAGGGAAACCCCTGTTAGGAATTTGCCTGGGCATGCAGCTGTTATTTGAAAGTTCAACCGAGTTTGGCAAAACCCCGGGACTAGGGTTAATCCCGGGTAATAATATAAAGATTCAGACTTCTTTCGTCCTCCCCCACATGGGCTGGAACAATCTTCATATTACTCAGCAAAATGCCTTAACCCAGGGTTTAAAAGAAGATGCAGATGTTTATTTTGTCCATTCCTACCGTGTTCAGACAGATGATCAATATATCAATGCTGTTGCTGATTACGGCGATCAAATCCCGGCCCTGGTTTCAAAGCAAAATATCTATGGTACGCAATTTCACCCGGAAAAAAGCAAGAAATGGGGAGAAGTGATTCTGAAAAATTTTATTGATTTGAAGAGTTAATTATCTTTTCTTAAGAAAAAAAACGCTGGAATTAAGGCTAAATAGGGTGTAACATCAATAATAAACTCAATTAACTTTAAATCAAAGAGAACAAAATCTCCAATCACAAAGATATTGAGTTTTTCAAGAATTCTGACCACCATTTGAACGTATAAAGCTACACCTGCAATCACAAATAAAATAGTGGAAATCCTGCGGGATTTACTAAATGAAAGAATAGCAAAAAATGCCATTGCTGAACCAGCTAATATTTCTACTAAAATTAATAAAAACTCTTTATCACTAAGGATTGCTTGCCAGATTTCCTGCATCATATCTTTAACCTTCTTAAAAATCTCAGTTCATTTTCCGCCAGAGTTTGAGGCAGGTATTGATAAAAAGGAGGTTTTGAATTTAAGATGATCCCTTTTTCCCAATATTTCTGACAGACTTTATTTACATTATCGTCAGAACCTATATCTTTAAAGGAAAAAATCCGATTTTTTATCTGAAAATCCTGCCACTTCCAATCCATATTTAAAAGTGGTATCTTTTTAATGAAATAGTACATTTTTAATGCAGACGCCAGGTAGAGCGCTGGAATAGATTGACTCGTCTCAAAAAGTTCTGCTAAATTGCCCGACTTTTGATGAATGAGCAGAGTGACAAAGGAAAAATTACCATTATAAAGTTCTGGTAAAAGAATCAAATCAGCTGCAGCAGGCGGATTAATCTCAACATAGGGAAACCAGTAGTAATTGACAGCAAAAACTTTTTCCTTTTTCTGAGGCTCATAATGAAAATCCTCAACATGACTGTCACTTTTTAAAAAAGCTTCTGTCATGTCATCTATCTGTATAACAGATTTTTTTTTTGTCTGGATCTTCTGAAGATTTTGCTGAAACCACAATTTCTGCCGGAGTCCATTGATTATTGGAGATTGGGAATGATAAGCAAACAAGCGGTAAAAAAAATCTTTTAAAGAAAAACAGTAGCTAATTTGATATTGCTCCCCAAATAATTGCTTCAGTAGTTTTTCATAACGGATATGA
>JAKSBL010000559.1 GCA_022361115.1 Spirochaetota bacterium
AATCTCAACTTTTTTTTTAACCAGAAGTAATTTACAAAAATTGCGGAATTATAGAAATATATCTTTAAAGAATACAACTAATTTTGCAAAAAACATTTACCCAACTATACTGTGGAATTTTGATAGGGAAGCAATACAGGAAGCTAATGTAGCAATTCTAAAAAATGATTTTATCATTGCAATTAATTTGAAAAATGAGGAAAAGCTTTTTTTTTCTGGAGCAAAAAAGAGCAAAACCCCTGGCTATGAGGCTGTTATAGAAGATTTAACCAAAGAATTTACTATTTCTGAAGAAAACTCAGAAATTAAGATTATAAGCACTTCCATCAGTTTAAATCATCTCATTATAGGCTATGTAGACATTTTTTATACTGAGCAAGAATTAATCAAAAATGAAAGAGAAATGAAATTTGAAATGATCATCTCCTTTATTGTAAATGCATTTCTCATCATTATCATATCATTCTTTATGATCAACCAGTTCACTATTAAACCTATTTTGGCACTAGCGAAATTCTCAAAAAAAGTCGCTCAACAAAGTGATTTTTCTCAACGGTTGGAAAAGCGGACAAATGATGAAGTTGGGATTCTTTATGATGGATTTAATACAATGTTAGAACAAATTCATCAAAGAGATATTCAACGGGATATTGTAGAAAAAGAATTAAAAAAAACAAAAAAGTATTTATCTAGCATTATTAATTCAATAAAATCAGTATTAATAACTATCAATAAAGAGAAACAAATCATACAATTTAATGAAGCTGCTGAAATATTCACCAATTTTAAAATTAAAGATGCAATAGGTAAAGAAATCTGGCCCATTGTACCTGACCTGTATCACTATAGAGAATCCATTGAAGAAATTATGGTTACAAAAATACCGAAAGAATATCCCAGGGTAAAATTTAAAAATAAAAGCAAACAATATTATAGTCTCTTTTTGTACCCTTTACTTGCAGATCAAATTAATGGTTTAGTGATTCGAATCGATGATATTACTAATCTTGAAAAGAAAGATGAACAGCTAAGACAAGCACAAAAAATGGAAACGGTAGGAAATCTGGCTGGTGGTTTAGCTCATGATTTTAATAATGTTTTAGGTGGCATAACAGGCAGTCTTTCGTTACTGAATTTTAAAATTTATAAAGAAAAAAAAGTTGAACTCGATTTTTTAAAGCAAAATTTAGATACAATTAGTAAATCTACTGATCGAGCAACCAGTATGGTTCAGCAACTATTGTCACTTTCTCGAAAACAAAATTTAACTTTAGTTCCGGTAGATTTAAATCAATCGATAAAAAACGTTATGAAAATATGTTCCAATTCTTTTGATAAAAGAATTGAACTCAATCCAGTTTACAATGAACTAGCTTTAGTAAAAGCTGACCCAGTTCAATTAGAACAGGTTTTTCTCAACCTTTGTATCAATGCCAGTCATGCTATGACAATAATGCGACCAAAAAATCAACAACCAGGTGGTAAGTTAAACATATCTATTGAATCCATTTTCGCAGATGAGTTTTTTTTATCGATTAATCCTTCTGCTGAAAAAAAAGCATATTGGGAAATCCAGATCAAAGATAATGGAATTGGAATGAGTAAGCAAACAATAGAACAAATTTTTGAACCTTTTTATACTACAAAAGAAAAGGGCATAGGTACAGGTTTGGGACTTTCTATGGTTTATAATATTATTAAAAATCACAATGGTATTATTAATGTTTATTCTGAAATAGATGTCGGAACTTCATTTAGTATCTATTTACCTCTTCTGGATAATTTAGAATTAGTTGAAGAGCAACATGAAACATTGGATATAATCAAAGGAGAAGGTTTAATTTTAGTTGCCGATGATGAACCAATTATGCGACAAATTGCTCAGAGTATTTTAGTAGAATGTGGATATGATGTAATTTTAGCAAATGATGGGGAGGAATGTGTCAATCTATATATGAAACACCATCAAAAAATAAAAGCAATATTATTGGACATGTTAATGCCTAAAATGTCAGGAAAAGAAGTTTACTTGGAAATAAAAAAAATCAATCCACAAGTAAACGTATTATTAGCTTCAGGATTTAAAAGAGATGAAAAAGTCAATAACATACTAAATCATGGTATCAAAGGGTTTATAAAAAAACCATATACCATGGAAAAATTATCTAGAAGTATTTACAATATAATCAATGAAAAATCCTAATATTTTTACCTATATGAGTTTGTCTTTTATACCAGACACACGATCCACCGCATGGCTCACAGCATAATTAAATACTTCTTCTGAAATACTAATATGAACCTTTTTTTTAGCCCTTGTAATACCAGTATAGAGAATTTCCCTAGTTAAAATAGAAGTTACTTGATCACCATAATATAAAAAAACCTCATCAAATTCCGATCCCTGACTCTTATGTATAGTCATAGCATATACTGATTCTGCACTTGGTAAACGACTAGGAAAAAACTTTTTGATATTACCCTGAGCATCTTGAAAATAAACAGCTAACTGTTTAGTTTCTGGATCAAATAATGTGATACCAATATCTCCATTAAAAAGACCAAGTTGATAGTTATTTGCAGTTATCATTACGGGGCGGCCAGGATACCATTGTGAATACTGTTTGATGAGTCTTTTTTCTTGTAATATTTTTTCTATAAAACGGTTCAGATTGTCACTGCCAAATATCCCTTTACGATAGGCACAAAGGACAATAAAACGGGAAAATAATTTAAAAAAAGTATAAGGATCATGGGCTAACATTAATTCTTCATAAAACCCAATAAATTGTTTCAAAATTATTTTTTTTAGATGATCTAAATTTTCACAAGAATAAAAATAGACACTCCCCTCATCCTGTTGACTTAATCCATTTATTCTTTGCCGGATCTCTGTTAAGTATTCTTTTTGTTGTATGCCTTTTGCCAATTCATAAATAGCAGTTCCAGATTGATAACGATAACTTTTCTGTAATTGAATGATGATATTTTGCAGATAATGATCTGATTGACTGTTGGAAATCAGACGTTTTTGATAGAGTTGGTTAATTTGTTCAGCAAAATCTGCGCTAAATTGATTCAGAAGCTCTGGTACACAAATATCACCAAAAACTGAACCAGCTTCAATGGAAGTTAACTGATTTTTATCCCCTAATAAAATAATCTGACAATGCTCTGGTACAGCTGATAATAATTGGGTAATTAATCCAATATCGGCCATGGATGTTTCATCAACTACCAACACATCACAGTCAAGTGGATTACTTTGATCAAATTGAAAACGTTTTTCCCAATATGGATTATATTTTAATAAGCGGTGAATAGTAGCAGCCTCTTCTGGTATATGATCTTTTATTTGCTGAGAACAAAATAAAGGTCTTTCTGTAGCTTGTTTTTGTTGAATAATTGATTCGGCTAAACGCATTGCTGCTTTACCTGTTGGTGCAGTTAACATTATTTTTAAATATTGGTTTGATTGCAGGAATTTTAACTCTTGTAGTAATGCCAATATCCGCACAACAGTGGCAGTTTTACCTGTCCCAGGTCCGCCAGTAATCACTGAAAAAGAATTGACAGCAGCAGAGTAAGCTGCTATGAGTTGATAATCTAATTCATCTGTTAAGGGAAATAATCGACTAATGATTGGCTGTACATCCTTTTCATTAGCCTGTTTTTTTACTTTGCTTTTTTTCAGAATCAGTTGTACTAATTGACTCTGATAGGTATAATATCTTCTTAAATATACATTGCCCTGCAAATCCATAACTAAGGGTTTTGAAGTTTTATCCTCTTCTTGTGAGCACAGAACACTGTGCATTAATTTATCATACCATTCTGACGGTTTTTTTATTTGGATATCCTTCCAATCCATAACTTTTTCTATACTCTGGTTATAGGAATTCAGGATAATGTTTTGGGGATTTTTTAGATTTAAACAAAGATGTCCCATTAATAATGCTTTATTGGTAAATGCTAAAGCACAAATTTCTTCTTCCGTTGCCTCAGGGTATTCAGTGTTAATAAATTTTGCTAAATAATAATCAGCATCACTTAAAAATTCAGCTTCTTTTAGAAGGAATAATTTTTCTAAAATTGATTTATTTTTCATTTAGTTTATCCTAATAGTACTAAAAAACTATTGGGCCGAATGTCGGGTTTTTCATTAAAAATTCCTGCTAAGGTAAAACTCGATAGTCAGCTTATTGAATCATATCAGATAAATGTTCAATCAATTCACCTGAATATCGGTAATAATAGATACTGTGTCCAACTGGTAGTTTTTTATCCATACCTCTAAGAAAAAGGTAATAGGCACCACCAAAATGCTTTTGGTATTGAAATTTTGGAAAACGATTTAAATAACGATAGATGGCGGTATTGTAAATTAATAACTGCAGGTGGTAATGATGATGCTCCATTACTGTTGCAATATTTTCAGTTTGATAATCTTTTTTTAAATTTCCGATATAATTAGATTTATAATCTATGATAAAGAATCGATTTTCATATTGAAAAACTAAATCAATCATCCCCCTTAAAAAACCAATCAAAGGGGCAAAATCCAATGCTTTCAATTCATCCAGATAATTTTGCTGAAAAACTTGATATTTTTCCAAAACAGAAACAAGGTCCTGAGCAACAAGAGGATCCAGGAATAATGAATTCTCTTTACGAACCGGAAAAATAAAGTTCATTTCTTTTATCACTCTATGCTGGTCAAGATTTTTTAAACAGAAAACTTTATCTTGATAAACAAGAGGGCTGGAAATGACAGTTAAAAAACATTTTTTTGCCTGCTCTATTAAGAGACTGTTTTTGTCATCTTCTTTAATATCCTGAAATCCATACTGTACCAGATATTTCTCGATTTTTTCTACTAGTAACTGATGATGTTCTTCTTTAGAATAATCTAAATGAAATGGGAGTTCTTCTAATAATTGATGGATAAAATTTCCAACTAGTGCTCCTGGAGGAAAATCCCTTAAATGTATATCACTTTCAGGTAAGGAGATTTCATTATTTTCAAAACTTATATCTTCTTCTATCTCCCCATCAGTGTCCCGAAGAGTTTGTTGTTCCGATTTTAATTGGCTGGTTAAACGGGAGTAACTACTCATCTGATGTAAGTTATTCAGTTTTCTTTTAAAATCTGAATTTTTTAGAGTTAAATTCCCCCATTCTTTCTCAAATTGATAGACAATTGACTCTTTTTTAAATGGAAAATCCATTTCCTGGATACTAAATATATCCTCATATTGATGTTTTAAATTGCATAGCAGGTGTTTCACATCTTGAAAAGATTGTTTTTTTAACCAGTCATTGATTTGACTATATGTTAAATAGTTACCTTTATCCCCCCGCTGTTTAAATAATAACAAATAATTTAATGCTGAAACCATTTGATTTTTTATAGAACCGAGTACCAAGGTACAATGATATTTTGCCCGGGTGATTGCAACATATAATAACCTTAAATCTTCTGCTAATCTTTCTTTTTCAGATTGATCTTCAATATGGGGTTCGATGGAATCAGAGGTAAAATGTATCTTTAATTGGTCTTGGTCCAGGCTGTCATGCCAGCTAATAAGGGGTTGGTACTGATTGTAAGGGCCCCGCACTGCTGAACGAGCTTCCCAGAGATAAGGACAATAAACTATTGAATATTCCAATCCTTTACTTTTATAAATTGTTACGATATTTACTGCTTCTGCATCGCTTTCCAGCCTTAATTCATGTTCTTCATTTTCTAAATTAATATGTTGCTCATACCAATCCAGAATATCAGAGATACTATATTGTTTTTGCGTCCATAATTGATTGATAATTTCTCCTAAATGATTTAAATTAGTGACTTTACGTTCTCCGTCAGTTTGAGCCAGCCATCTGGTTAAAACTTTACCATATTCAATTATGTCTTCATATACAGACATAAATCCTCTGGATTGCCATA
The DNA here is from genome assembly GCA_022361115.1 of Spirochaetota bacterium. Taxonomy (GTDB): domain Bacteria; phylum Spirochaetota; class GWE2-31-10; order GWE2-31-10; family GWE2-31-10; genus JAKSBL01. The sequence goes on from JAKSBL010000559.1 coordinate 5,951, forward strand.
GATTTTTCCAATAAATAAATTTTTCAACCATATCATTCATGTTTTTTTCACTATTTAATAATGCCTGTAATTTTATTGTATGAAAATCCAATATACGGGTTGCTAAAGCTGAGATTACCAAACTGTTTCTTTCTGGTTCATTTATCCCCTTGATTATAGTAAATAACTCAAAAGCTTCAGCTGTTGTGAGTATTTTTCTTCTATCATAGGCTACTGCCGGGATCCCCAGGTTATCGAGTTCTGTTTTTATATTGAGTGCTTGTTGATTGGTTCGTACTAATACAGCAATATCAGAGGGACAAATTTTCTGTGTGTTTTGTTGATCTGTTGAATGATTGCTTATTTTCCAATGGCAATTGGTTAAGACCCGGTAAACATCATTGGCAATTATTTTTGGAATTTCCTGATCGGCAATAGTCTTACTAATTCCTTTTTGCCCTTCTTTATCTTCAATACTGATAAATTTTATTGGATTACAAATTGTATTCAGCTTGTGATTAAAGATTTTTTTTTCTTCTGAATCTTCATGCGCATCTACAGGGTGATAGGCAATTTTATCATTCGAAAAGATAAAAGGGTGAGAATTTTGGGAAAACAGTATATTTAAACCCTTTAAAAATAAAGGATCACTGCGGTAATTTCTATTCATACTAAACTTACTGGCAGAATAAGTCTTTTCCGCCTGAAAATAAGTAAAAATATCAGCATTCCGAAAACCGTAAATAGATTGCTTGGGGTCACCAATCAAAAATAATCCCTGTTCTTTTTTAGAAAACAAAACTTTAAAGATCTCAAACTGGATTAAATCTGTATCCTGAAATTCATCTATCAACGCAGCTTTATATTGTTCCTGATTGTTTTTGACTAATGTACTGTCTTTTTGGTGAGTAATGATATAATGAGTTTTTAGCAATAAATCATCAAATGATAAGACATTGGCTTTTGATTTTAACCTGGTTAGCTCAATATTTAATTTACTACAAGCTTGTTGTTTTATCAAATTTTGCCAATAATGAATCACTTGCAGCAAATGATCAATATCTTGAAAAAAAGGATTTTCAATTGGTAATCCTTTTTTTAAAACAATTTTTATTAAACGATCAGTTGAAAAATTTCTTACAATTTTATAATCAAATGGATATAATAAATCTTTCTGTTCAAAAAAATATTCTAAAAAGTCTAAATCTGTCTGGAGTGATTTTTTTGTTCTATAATAAGTTTTACTAATCTGGTTATTATCAAAACGACTGAGCAACGCTTCTTTCACTGCTTCCTTGTTATCTTTCCAGCTTTTTTGGCATTGGTAAAATACATCAATCAGTGGTTTAAAATGTTTGATGGGAGTTATTTCACTCATCCTGGGATAGATTTGGGCATTAAAATGCTGCATACCTTTAATTGTCACTGCCAGTAATTCATTAAAATCCAGTTGATTTAAAAATAAACCAATAATAGGATGAGTTTGACCAAAATTTTCATGCCAGAAATTAAAAAAGGCTTCAAATTGATAGTCTGTTAAATCAGCTGTAAAATCCAGATCAAATGGTTGATAGCTTTCAAAAGCATTTCGAATTAATATTTTTTTACAAAAAGCATGAATAGTAGAGATTTCAGCTTTATCAAAATTATAGAGACCTTGATAAAGGAGATCTTTAACTTGATCATGCTGCTCAAATTGATGGATTATTTTTTCCAGAATTGAATCATTTTTTTTCGCAGTGTCCTCGATGATAGCAATCCCTTTTTGTATCAGCTCAATAATCCTGGATTTCAATTCTGCCGTTGCTGCCTCGGTAAAAGTAACAACGAGTATCTCATTTACCTTTAGTTTAGCTTCTAATAGGAGTCGAATGTAAAGATGAGCAATACTAAACGTTTTTCCTGTACCTGCACTGGCTTCAATGAGTTGACATCCTTTTAATGGCAGTTGAAGTAAATCAAATGGTTTCATTTAGACTCTCAATCATAGGCTGATATATAGTTAATGCATTTTTAGTAAAATCATTCTCCTCTTCTAAAGAAAAAGGGAAATTTTCACTTAATTCATTTAGTTGAAGGGTATAATTAAAGATTTTTTGAACATATAAATCATCCCTTTCTCTATTGTCCTGGTATTGACCTGACCAGGATTTATTGATTTTATTTAACACCTGTTGAGATGATAATGGGACTTTTTGTTTTTTTAGAAATTCACCTGCATATTGATAAGAAACTCCAGGAAAAAATAAAAGAGGTTCTTTTTGTCCAGTAATATATTTCTCACTATATTTTTCCAATAATTGTTCAGCATGAGGTATATATTTAAATTGAATGATTTCACTAGTATTATTATCAGAGCGGAAAATTTTGGTACTTAAAATCTGATCATCTTGCTTTAATGTGCAGAGTACCAGGTGTTTCAACCAGAAAGAAAGAAGAAATTTACCAGATATTCGGGAAAAAGTGTATTCTAAAATACCTGGTTCATAAAGATCAGTTAATCGGCCTGCTAAAGTAAGGTTAGATTTAAGTGGTAATTTAAATGAATGATTATTTACGAGCTTGTAAGTTTTTTGATATTTCTTAACTTCATTTATCAGAGTTTGACATAATCTGAATTGTTCATAAAAAAGAGTATTTCCATAACTACCAGCTGGCAACAAACCAAGATCAATCACCTTTTTTAATATCTGGTCATTGTTATTGTTATCCAGGCTATAGTTTAATATCTGAGTAGAAAGTTTATATTTATCCAGAGGATACAACTCAACAGGGTCCCATTCTTCATACTGATAGTTAAACTCTTCGAATTGTAGACCTAATTGTTTATTCACAAAATACTTTTGTGGGTGTTTAAAAAAAAGAATAAAGTCATCAAAGGGGATTATGATTTCTTCACTTGGTTTATCTATTTTATTGGTAACAAAAAAACTGGTTTTTCTTTTTTCTTTTGCACAATAAACTTTAGCAGCTTCATAATATTTATGACTATAACTTGTTGAAAGTGAATTCTTTTGAAAATAATCAGGATGATAAGCATGACGGTGGTGTTTGTTAACCATCTGTGAGATAAATTCCTTAAATTGGAGCTTTGGATTATACTGCTTTTTTGTATGATAAATTTCATCTAATAATTGGGTTACTAAAATAGATGGAGGATAATCCCGTTGATCTTTTAAGTTTTGCCCCAAATAACTGATAATGAGTTTCTTTCGACAGGACAACAAAGTTTCTAAAAAAAGATAGCGGTCTTCATCTCGTGTAAAATAATCACCCTGTTTTGGATATTTAAGTAATAGATGAAAAGAAGGTTCATAGTCTTTGCGAGGGAACTGATCATAATTCATTCCTAGTAAATAAATAATTTTAAAAGGGATACTTCGCATAGGTACCATGCTACAAAAAGTTACTCCCCCTTGGAAAAAACCACGGGAAACGCTTTGACTGGTTAATTTTTCTTCAAAAAAAGTTTTTGTAA
>JAKSBL010000322.1 GCA_022361115.1 Spirochaetota bacterium
AATGAAAATGTGGTTAGTGAATACCTCTATGAGCAATCAGTGGCTGACGGAGTCAATGTCCCCTATGATGTCTATACCATTGAAACAGAAATTACTAAAAATGGTGCCGAGATTAAAGCTAAAGAATATGTAGATAAAAGAGAAAAACTCTCCCGTAAAAAACGGTGGCAGCAGTTAGATGAAGATTATCAATATGCGTCCAATCAACTGGATAAAGATGTGGTGAATATCAGCCAGATACGCAATATCATTAAAGCCTTTAAACAGGCTCTACACACTGCAATCTTTCCCAAACGGATTGATGAAAATGGTGAATACGAAGTACCAAAAACTTTAGTCTTTGCCAAAACAGACAGTCATGCAGATGATATTATTGCCATGATCAGGGAAGAGTTTAATGAAGGGAATGATTTTTGTAAGAAAATCACCTGTAAAGTATCAAAAGATATTAAAGATGAAAATGGAAATGTGATCCAAAAAGGGGAAAAACCAAAGGATATCTTAACACGCTTTCGAAACTCCTATTATCCCCGTATTGCCGTGACAGTAGATATGATTGCAACCGGGACAGATGTGAAGCCTCTGGAAGTCCTGCTTTTTATGCGGGATGTAAAGAGTGTCAACTATTATGAACAAATGAAAGGCCGTGGAACACGGACAATTAATAAAGATGACTTACAACTGGTGACTAAAACTGCTGAAGCTAAAACCCATTTTGTGATAGTTGACGCTGTGGGTGCAACCAAATCCAAAAAAACAGACAGCCGTCCACTGGAGAGAAAACCATCTATTCCTCTCAAAGACCTACTTGGAGCAATTACGGTAGGTGTGACTGATGAAGACTTGTTCCTTTCATTAGCCAACCGCTTGATCAGACTGGATAAACAGTTGACCGAAAAAGAAAAAGTTAAATTGCTCGATTATTCAGGCGGTAAGGATCTTAAAAAAATAACAAAAGAATTGATTAGCGCCTATGATCCAGACTCGATTGAACAACTGGCAATAGATGTAGAAAATAAAGAAAACATTCCCAATCCTGATGAAGCAGTAAAAATAGTACAGCAAAAGCTGATCGAAACCGCAGCCTCCACTTTTAATGGAGAACTCAACGAGTATATCGAAAATGTCCGCAAAATCCACGAACAGATCATTGACCATATCAATATCGATACTGTCACCAAATCCGAATGGGACACCACCTCCATAGATAAAGCAGAGGAGATCATCAAAGATTTTGAAACCTACCTGGAAACACACAAAGATGAAATCCAGGCTTTGAGCATTTTTTATAATCAGCCCTATAACCGCAGAGACATCACTTTTAAAATGATCAAAGATGTCATGGAACGCCTCAAGCTGGACAAACCATCATTAGCTCCTGATCTGGTGTGGCAGGCCTATAGCGCGCTGGAAGAAGTCAAAACTCCCTGTCCAAAAAACGAACTGACTGCATTAGTCTCATTGATCAGAAAAGTCTGCGGTATTGATAAAAACTTAACAGCATATGATAAAACCATTGATAAAAACTTCCAAACCTGGGTATTCCAAAAACAGGCCGGTAAACTCAAATTCACCGAAGAACAAATGAACTGGCTGCGAATGCTAAAAGAACATGTCACCAGCAGTTTTCACATAGAAATGGAAGACCTGGACTACACCCCCTTTGACAGCAAAGGAGGACGCGGTAAAATGTACCAGTTATTTGGTGACCAGATGAATGAAATTATAGATGAATTAAATGAAGCATTGGTGGCGTAATATAAATAGATATGTAATTAAGTTTTTACCTTTTGGGTAATATTTTGTTGACATTTATAAAGTGTATGCTATAATTTACCATATAGGTTATTTAAAAAGTACAATTTTAGGGATGTTCTTGGACGTAATTTTTAACAATAAGAAATTAGAAAAGCTTTATGAAACAGGAAAAAGCAATAAATACAAACTGGACAAACGAGTTATAACAAGCTTTTTTGAAGTTATCTCAATACTGGAATCGGCTAATGACATTTATGATCTTTGGAATATGCCGTCACTTAAATTTGAGAAATTAAGTGGTACAAATAACCGCCATTCTGCCCGGTTAAATCGTCAATACCGTTTAGAAATGACAATTGACTGGACAAATGAAAAAATGACGGTGGGAATCATCGGCATTGAAGAAATAAGCAATCATTATGGAGATTAATGTGGCTAAAAAACTTAAACCTTTTTATAATATTGGCCCGGGTCAAATTATAAAAAGAGAGATGGAAGAGCTTAATTGGAATCAGGAAGATTTAGCTGAAATTCTTGGTATGTCTGCAAAATCTATTAGCCAAATAATAAACAATAAGCAGGCAATCACTGTAGATACTGCTAAGCTTCTGGGAAAAGCTTTTAATACCAGTCCTGAGTTCTGGTTAAACCTTGAACAAAAATACCGCCTGAGATTAAAGAGCGAAGGAAAAAAAGAATCTGATACAGAAACAAAGGCCCAAATAAGAAAACATCTTCCAATCTTGCAAATGAGAAAAAAGGGCTGGATTACTTGTGACAAAACTGCAAAGTCACAAGTAAAAGCCTATTGTAAGTTTTGGGGAATAGATGAACTGGATTTTTCTATGTATAATCCAGATTTGATCCCTTTTTGTGCAAGAAAAGGGAATAATGACTCAGATTATACCTTATATTATTCACAAACCTGGTTAAGAAAAGCCCATTTAGAATCAAAAAAACTAACTTCACAGCCCTATAATAAAACTCAACTAAAATTATTGATAAATCGGGTTAAGGAATACACAGTAAAAGAAAATGGTATAAAAAATTTTTTAATGGAATTAAAAAAATGCGGGATTAAATTCCTGGTACTTTCTCATCTGGAAAAAACTTATCTGGATGGTGCAAGTTTTATCAATCTAAATAATCCAGTAATTGTTTATACAGGACGTCATAACCGAATTGATAATTTTTGGTGGACAATTACCCATGAAATAGCACATGTTTTATTACATTTACATAGTGATAAGGATTGTTTTATAGATAATTTAGACAGTATAGATGATAGTAATAAAAAAGAGATTGAAGCAGATCAGTTTGTAAGAAAAATACTTAATGTTGATAAAATTATAGATGATACAAATCCTTATAAAAACTATTTTTCCGAGCAACGGTTATTAGCCATTTCAGATAAATATGGTATCCATCCATCTGTTTTGGTCGGTATTTTACAATTTAATAAATTGGTTAGCTACAGAAGTCTTAATCAATACAAAAAAAATATAATGGATAAAATCCCTGAAAGTTATATAAAAGGTTAAACCAAAAAACGTCGGAGAAAATGTCGGAGAAAACGTCGGAGAAAATTATTGCATTGATGAGTGAAAATAAAAATATCACCATTTCAGAAATGTCAGAAAAAATCGGTGTTAGTCAAAGGTCCATCGAAAGAAATATTGAAAAGCTCCAAAAAGAAGGCCGTATTGAACGCATTGGCCCTGCTAAAGGCGGTTATTGGCAGGTACTGAGTGATGATTAACAGAATCTCAGACTACACCCCCCTTCGACAGAAAAGGTGGTCGTGATAAAATGTACCAGTTATTTGGAAATGAGATGAAAGAAATTATAGATGAATTTAACGAAGCATTGGTGGCTTAATGAGAGAAGATTGGATTGGCACTCAATTAAAATATGTAGGAAGGGTAGTTTCTGGAGGTACTCCAAAAACTAATATATTGGAATATTGGAATGGTGATATTGCTTGGATTACGCCTGCAGATTTATCAGGATATACTAATAAATATATTACAAAGGGAAGAAAAAGTATCACAAAATTAGGACTTGAAAACTCTTCTGCAAAATTAATGCCTAAAGGAAGCGTGCTATTTTCATCTAGAGCCCCAATCGGATATATTGTAATAGCAAAAAATGAAATATCAACAAATCAAGGTTTTAAAAGTTTAATTCCATATGATTTATTAAATAATGAGTTTTTATATTATTACTTAAAGGGGAATATACAACTTGCTGAAAGTTTAGCTAGTGGAACAACATTTAAAGAGTTATCTGGAAAGGCTTTTTCTGAATTACCAATAGTAATCCCCCCACTCCCGGAACAACGCGCTATAGTCGCCAAAATAGAGCAACTCTTCAGCGAACTGGACAACGGCATCGACAACCTCAAAACTGCCCAGTCCCAACTCAAAATCTACCGCCAGTCCGTCCTCAAAAAAGCCTTCGAAGGAGAACTCACTAAAGAGTGGCGTGAAAAACAAATCAACCTCCCCACAGCCGAAGAACTCCTCACCCAAATCAAAACCGAACGGAAAAACTACTACCAAACCCAAATCAACCAATGGCACCAAAAAGTAAAAGAGTGGGAAGCAAATGGGAAAGAGGGGAAGAAACCGGGGAAACCGTCTGTGTCAAAACCAATTGATATAATTTCTGAAAATGAGTTGTCTGAATTACCTAATATTCACAGTAATGCATTGTATTTAAGAATTGCAAATTTATGTGATGTTGTAAGAGGTGGCTCTCCAAGGCCTGCAGGAGATGAAAGATATTATAATGGAAGTATTCCTTTTTTGAAAGTTGCAGATTTAACAAGAAAGTCTGGAATGTTTGTTGATTCATTTACTTATACAATTAAGGAAGCAGGGTTAAATAAAACGAGATTACTTGAAAAAGGAACATTAGTAATAAGTAATAGTGGTGCAACTTTAGGTGTACCAAAAATTACAGCAATAGAAGCAACTGCAAATGATGGTATAGCTGCATTCTTAGGCTTAACTGAATCATTAAGTATATATTTATATCATTTTTGGAATAGTAAAACTAAAGAACTACGTAATATTGATCAAGGTGCTGCACAACCGAATTTAAATACAGATTTATTAAGGAATTATATTGTACCTATTTTTTGTGATTTTGAACAAAACCAAATCGTCCAGGAAAT